>JAZULH010000069.1:0-36676 GCA_045602985.1 Acutalibacteraceae bacterium
GTTTCGCTCTCGCTCTTAGGTCCCCCCTCGCGCGAGTGCCTTAAGATAATATCACAATCATCTTCCGTTGTCAACATCTTTTTTTAACTTTTTTTCACCTTTTTACACCCTCCCGGGTGGTTCGGTGTTCCGTAGGTTAAATGAAGTTTTCGGGTTATTCCCGATTGCCTCTTTCGACGCCAACGAGAAGGAATTATACTACAACGCTTTTAAAAAGTCAATACCATTTTTCAACTTTTTTCAACTTTTTTTGCAGATGATTTTTGCAACAGATTTTTATACTGATTGCTGTAATCGAAACCATATGCAATACAGTCTTCATACAGTTCTGCCATGGGCACCAGAACAAAGTCCCTCTCCCCCATGCGAGGATGCGGAATACTCAATTCACGGCTATTCATCTCAAACCCTTCACACAAAAGCACATCCAGATCTATAATGCGCGGGCCGTTTTTAAACACACGAACCCTGCCCATTGCCGCCTCAATACCAAGGCACACTCCAAGAAGTGCATTAGGAGTCAGTTCAGTTTCTATTTCACATACTATATTATAAAAATTATCCTGAGCAGTATATCCCCAAGGAGCAGTATCATACACAGAGGAAACTCTTATTACATCTATATCGGGCACAAGCCTCAGGCTTTCTACCGCATCATAAATATTATCAAGCTTATTTCCTATATTTGTACCTATTCCCAATAACGCCTTCATTATACCCTCTCCATATCAGCTCGATTTATTGTTACCTCTACTGCAACATAATCAAAATCCGCCTTAATAGGTGCCTCGGGTTTCTTAAGAAGAACTGTAACCTTTTCAAGCGCCGGATATGTTTCCATAATTTCAACGCCAACCTTATTAGCGGCATATTCAATAAGGTCGTAGCTTTCAGCGGTAAAAACCGCCCTGACCGTTTTTATTATTTTTGCATAGCTCACTGTATCGTCCACATTATCAGTAGACTTTGCTACACCTGCATCAAGCTCAGCAGTAATATCAAGCACAAAGTTCTGTCCATCAACCTTTTCCTCGGGATTAACTCCATGATACGCAAAAAGCTTAAGTCCCTTTACAATTATCTTTTCCATTACAAAACACCTCTATCTACTGCGCCGTACACCTGCAAAGCGTATCGGGTTACAGCCACATTATGAACACGAACAATCTGCGCACCGTCCGCTACAGCTAAGGCTGCCGCAACTGCGCTGGGAAAATCTCTTTTTGCAGGGTTTTCTATACCCGTTATACACCCGATAACACGCTTGCGCGAAACACCTACCAAAAGGGGTGAATAAGCAGACAGCTTATCACACTCTGCCAAGAGAGACAAATCGTCATCACGGGTTTTACCGAAACCAATGCCGCAATCATAGCAAAGCTGACACTCACTTATACCATACTCCAACGCTTTTTGTTTCATACAATTAAAATAAGATAACACCGCACAGGCTACACCCTGAGGATAATTTACAGCATTGCGCGAATCAGCTCCGCCTGTGTGCATAAAAACCCACCCTGCACCAAAGCTTTTTACAACCTGTGCCATATCCTGATTAAAATATCCGCTTTCATCATTCACAATACATGCACCAAGGCTTAAGGCATACTCTGCAACCTCGGGACGAAACGTATCCACACTTACGGGAACGGAAGAACGATTTATAACATCAGGCAAAAACATTTGAAGTCTCGCAATCTCCTCCTGCAGGGAAACAATAGTATTATCCGGCGCAGTCGAACAAGCACCGATATCTATGATATCGGCGCCGTTATCACAAAACTCTTTTACCTTTTCCAAAACCTGTGGAAGCGAAAATGTTTCGCCGCCATCTGAAAATGAATCCGGGGTGACATTGAGTATACCCATTATTAATGCCCCACCCTTATTATCAATCAAGCTTTTAAAAGAGAACATCATTTACCACCTGAAAGAAGCGACATAACCTCAGCACGTGTACGGGCATCACTGCGTGCGGTCCCTCTTAATGCAGAGGTTTGTGTTACTGCCCCTGCCGCCTTAGCTCCGCGCATTGTCATACAAAGATGCTCTGCCTGTATAAGTATAGCAACAGCCTTTGCCTCCAGCTCTTCAAAAAGAAAGTCTGCTATCTGCGCGGTAAGGCGCTCCTGCACCTGAGGACGTTTTGCGTACACATTAACTATCCTTGCAAGCTTAGACAAGCCAATAATCTTACCGTCGGAAGGAATATACGCAATATGTGCCTTACCCACAAACGGCAAAAGGTGATGCTCACACATTGAATACAAAGGAATATCCCTAACTATAACAAGCTCATCATTACCCGGCTCATTAAAAAGCTTAAGATGTGTGCGAGGGTCCTCAGAAAGTCCTGAAAAAACCTCTTCATACATTCTGGCAACTCTCCCGGGTGTTTCCGCAAGACCTTCTCTGTCCGGATCTTCCCCTATTGCTTCGAGAATATCTCTTACTGCTCTTTCTATTTTTGCTTTATCCATAATACACCTCAATTACAAATAAAAACAAATTGTCTTCATTTGATCGTCTGTACTGTAATAAACCTTGGCAGTTCCGTCTGCACCTGTAACGCCTGCCTCGGTATATGCTGTATAAATTACACCTGTATTAAACAAGGTGTTTTTTGCCTGTTCCATAACCGCACCATCAGAAAACCTCAGTTCAACATACTTCTGACCCTGTTGTACTGCGTAGTGAACAGCAGTTGAAACCTTTGTTTCAAAAATATCACCCGAACCGATATTCAGATACAAGCTTTCGCAAATAAAGTAATTGTACTTTGTGTCGGTGCACAACGGAAGCTGTTGTTCGATGTTTCTGTGATTAACAAGAATATCATTAGTGGTTACATTAAAATATGTGTGTCTGAGGACAGAACCCTCGCTGCGCGGGTCATCCCAGGTAAGGTCAACAAAATATCCGCTGCCCTCTATAACAACATAGTTCCACATATGCCCCACATAATTGACTCCATCATCTGCCGATTCACCTGTCACAAGACGGTTATCAATATTAAGCTGGCTCATTATATACTGAAAAGCACGGGAATAACCCTCACAAGAGGCTTTACCCAGAACAAGACAACCGTACATTGTGTTTGCACTCTGATCACCCGTAGGTTCGATATATGAGCAATGGTTTATGATATAATCGTGAACAAATTTTTCCTGCTCATAAACAGAGTTATATGACCGGGCATTAGCAATTATTGATGACGCAACACCCTTTGCCTCGTTCAAGCGTTTAACATATTCTTCATAACCTATATCATAATTAGGCTTAAAAAATGTCTTTTGCCCCTTGGTGTACACACTGCAATTAAGGGCAAGACTGAACAAATCAGGATTGTCGTGAGAAAGCGCCTGATAAATACCGCTGAGATTATCATCAGCCTGTAAGGCAGGAATCTCCACACTTTCGGGATGGGTATAAATTTCCTTCAGAATAACAGAATAAATAAGCTTTTCGTTATCATTTAAATCTTCATAGCTGTGCCTGTAATAGCCTGTGCCGTCACCACTTGCAGGAACAAGCTGACCGAACTCTGCAGGCTTCAGGAACATATTATACAAACCGAGAACAAACGCGCTCATCAGCCCTGCAGCAATCAATATACCAAGCAAACCCAAGCCAAGGGATTTTGCTCCGTTGGTTTTATTCTTCATTCAATCCATCCTCCGTTAATTCACCGGTGATGTTATCCGAAACAAAAACCTTAAGTTTTTCTTTGGATGTTTTCGGCAACAGGTACTCCAACTCATCCTTTGCATTGGTAAAATCAACAATAGAAATGTCAGTTTTGCAATAATCAATTATAATTGAAAATGTATTATCCGCAGAATTAAACCGGTCCGCAGTATAAAATGAGTTAAAAGCAGCCACAACAATATCTGCATTAGCCTTTGCACGTTCATAGCCTTTGTTGGTTTCGCAAAGATATTTCATATATTTATATGTTTTGTCAGGTGTTAAT
Source organism: Acutalibacteraceae bacterium (assembly GCA_045602985.1). GTDB lineage: Bacteria > Bacillota > Clostridia > Oscillospirales > Acutalibacteraceae > DTU089. The sequence continues at coordinate 3,974 of JAZULH010000069.1, forward strand.
GTGTTTTCACCACGGTTAAGCTCCAGGAACATATCCGCAGTATCGTACTCCACATCCTGTGAAAGCTTGATGGTTATATCCCCCATCGCCCTAAAGAAGGATTTGTATCCACCTTCTGTAAGCAACACATAACGATCCACGGAAATTCCATAATGCTTATTAAGAACATCCACAACAGATTTTATACCATTGGTTACAAGAAGCGCATCACAGGTTTTACCTGTAGCATTATCCTTCAAGCCGCCATCAATGGGAACAACGCGGATTGTTTTATCGCCAAGATTAACGGTGATAACATTCATAAATAAAGACTCTTTGCCATCATCGGTAGTGACGGCAACAAGGAATGTATATTTGCCGCTGTACGTAACAGAATCTGCCTGGGTTGTAATAACAGTAGCAGTTGTGCTTTCATTCTCCTTAACAAAAACGTTATTAAAATCATAATTTAATGAACGCCAAAACCATATCATAGAAAAAGAACCCAATGCAATTATAAAACAAACAAACGCTATAATAAGCTTGCGTGTGCGCTTACTGTTACCGCGTTTGTTTTTATCCAAATCAAGCCCGTATTTTGCCACCTGATACACCTCGCTATATATAATGTAATATACGGCGGAGATAACTCTCCGTTTCACGTAATGTCTGAACAGATAATATAAGTATAATAAATATCAAGATAAAATACAAGTCATAGAAATACAAAAAGAATATGATTTTAGTAATACTGCAAATCCGGAACTAAAAGTTTTTGTAAAAAATAAGGAGATCGCTTTTCCCAAAGCGTCTCCTTACGGATAGTTTATTCTGTTTTACCGCATCATTTAACAGCATACATCTGCTTATAGAATTTTGATGCCTCTTGTATGGGGCCATCAAACATAATTTTACCATCCTTCATTACAATACCGCGTTTGCAAAAGCTTTCGGCAACGGCTGTCTGGTGTGTAACAAAAAGCAATGTAACATTATCGTTATTTATAATCTCATTTACCTTTTTCTGACACTTATTTCTGAAGGCTGCGTCACCTACGCTGAGTGCCTCGTCAACAATCAGAATTTCCGGTTTGATATTAACATTAATAGCAAAGCCAAGGCGCGCACGCATACCGCTGGAATATGTTCGCACAGGCTGGTCGATGTAATCACTAAGCTCAGAGAACTCTATTATCTCCTTTTCCAATGATTCAATCTCTGCATCCTTTAAGCCCAAAATGTGCCCTTTAAGGTAAATATTCTGTCTGCCTGTAAACTCCATATCGAAACCGCTTGTAAGCTCAAGCAGTGCGCTTACCCTACCCTTGACTTTGATTTCGCCGCCCGTGGGGAATGCTACACCTGTAATCATTTTAAGAACAGTTGATTTACCTGCACCGTTCTTACCGTAAAGTGCAACGGACTCGCCACGGTCTATAGTAAAGCTCATACCGTCAACAGCGTGCTTCTTTTTATACTTAATCTTTTTGAAAAATATGCCCAAAAGTCTTTTACGAGTGCTTGAATAAAGCTTATAAACTTTTGTAACATTATCAAAGCTGATAACTGTGTTTTCGTTCATATTAAAGTATCCTTTCAAGGGTGCTTACAGCACATCGGGAATTTCTTTGCGTAACTTTTTGTATGCCCACAAGGACATAACCACCATAATTGCATACCAGCACAAAAAATACATCAATCGTTTAGGCTGTTGGAAGAACCACACCTCATTAACAAAGCAGTTTCTGTAGCCATAGCAGATAAATGTAACGGGATTGAGCATAAGTATGCTGTAAATCAACTCGTTATCTTTTACATTTTCGATATTCCAAAGCACACCCGAAAGCCAGAAAATGGCAATATTAAGTGACTTAACAAGGTTTGCAAAGTCCTTGCTCATAGCGGAAACAAGACCTGCAAAAAGTGCCCACGCATTCATAAGCATAAACATAAGCATCATATATACAGGCAACTGGAGCAGATAAACTGTGGGAGGATAACCGCCTACCCAGAATATGCCTATTACAACAACTGTTATGATGATATGCACTACAAGACGTGAAATGTTGGTATGTGTAGGGATTGTTGTAATGGGATACTTCATTTTGGTGACAAGGTAGCTGTATCGCCTGATGCACTCTGTGCCCCCTGTGATAGCCTCGCCCATAAAGAACCAGGGAATAATACCGCAAATGAGCCACAATATGTAAGGTACACCCTCCACATTACCGCCCTGTCTGAGACCGATGGCAATGGCAAACCAATAAACAAAAATGGTGACAATAGGCTTGATAACTGCCCAAGCCCATCCAAGAGCCGCACCTGTATAGGTCTTTTTAAGGTCGGCAACGGACAGCTTGAATATCTGCGGAATATTCTCAATATGCTCCTTTATATTTACAACAAATGCTTCTATATAGCTCATAAAAAAGCTTTTAATTCTGTTCAAGAAATCATCTCCGAAAAAGTTATTCTGCAATTGCCAGAGTGCCGTTTTCCTCTTTTATTTTAAAGAAGAAGGGGCGTTCTAAGGTTTGTGTGTTAGGGCAATGCAAGGTCAATCGCAAATCACCGTCAAGACCTGTAAAAATCATACCGTGACCGCCATTATCTGTAAACAAAGGAGCAATATGAGACCACTTGCCCGTAACAGAACCGTTATCCGAAACAGCTACGCATTGCAGATACTTATCTGTACTGGTTGACCATATCATAATAAGCTCGCCTGTTGCAAGTCTGTGCATAAAAGGTCCGTCAGTAACATTGTGGCATTGCTCGGTTGCCTTACGCTTAAGGAAGGAACCTGCATCAAAAAGCTCCTTTGGTTCGCTGACTGCACGGGTTAAGTCCTCACTCAATTCAACATAACAGACGGTGCCGTTGAGTATCTGAGTATGCTCGTGGCAGAAAATACAATAATATTTGCCGCCTTCCTCGTACAATGTACCGTCAAGGCACTCCCAGCCATCGGGGGTTAAGGATTGCTGTGAGTGCGGGACAAACTCACCATCAGGTGCATCACTTACAAGAATATGAGTACCTCTTAAGCCATCGGGCTTGGTGAAGGTTGCAAGCATATAGAACTTATCCCCCACCCGGTGCACCTCGGGCGCCCAGTTCACGTGACGGTTAAATCCGTATTTTTCGGAATCGAACACCTGAACAGGGTCTGACCAATTATATAAATCCGTACCCACATAAACATCAAACCCCGCTGTTTTACAGCCGAAGTTTGCCGCCCTCGTGCCGTACATATAATACTTATCGTTATGCACTAACACAAACGGGTCACGGATGTTTATTTCAGTATTATTTTTCATAGTTAATTAACTCTTTCGCTGTTTTTGTATTGCAAAATTGTAACACGCTTCTGGAACTGACAAACAACCTCATAATTTATGGTATTTGTCAACTCGGCAATTTCCTCGGCGGTTATTTCGTTATCACCGTCTACACCGAGCACAATAACCTCATCGCCCACATTTACATTTTCCAAGTGGGTTACATCAACCATAAGCTGGTCCATACAAACCCTGCCTATAACGGGTGCGTACTCACCATTTATGAGTACCCTCCCTGTGTTTGAAAGAGAGCGTGAATAACCATCCGCATAGCCAATGCAAACCGTGGCAACGCGAGTCTGCCCTTTTGTAAAATATGTATGACCGTAGCTCACACCGCTACCCTCGGGAACCTCTTTAACGTGGATTACGTGGCTGACAATTCGCATGGCAGGCTTAAGGTCCACACTGCCATCAATAACGCACTCATCCGGATAAAGCCCATACAGTATAATTCCGATGCGAACCATATTGAACATTTCATCACAGGTAAGAATACCTGCACTGTTACACAGGTGCTTAATAGGAATTTCAATACCGCGATTTTCAAGAGCAAGGATAAATTCTTTAAAAACAGCAGTCTGCTTATCTGTAGTTGACCTGTCCTCACAATCAGCACAGGCATAATGGCTGAAAACACCCTCAATAAATATATTGGGCAGGTCATTAATACGCTTGACTGTTTCCACACTTTCGGAATTACAGAAAAAGCCTATACGAGACATACCTGTATCTACCGCAATATGTACACGGGCAATTTTATTAAGCTTAACGGCGGTTTGTGATAAAGCCACCGCATCGTCATAATTAAATATGGTTTGTGTAAGCTCATACTTTATGAGTGTTTCATAAAGGTAAGGTGATGTGTACGAAAGCACAAGTATTGGTTTATCTACCCCGGACTCGCGCAATTCAACTGCCTCGTTAAGCTCAGCAATGCCAAAATAGTCCACCCTGTCCTGAATAGACCTGGCAACACCCACTGCACCGTGACCATAAGCATCTGCCTTGACAATAGCAAGGGACAAAACGCCGTCAGGTAATTTACCCTTGATTTGTGTCAGGTTGTGGCTGATGGCATCCAGATCCACACGGGCAAACGTTCTATAATATTCCTGGTTTACATTACTCATATCAATATCACTTCTCACCCCGATCAGGGCACACTTCTAAATATATATACGCTATAATACCACATTCTGCTAAAATAAACAATACTTATGGGCTTTTTAATAATTTTTTAAAAAAAGATTTCTTTTTTATTCATTATTTTACTCTTGTTAATTCAGAGTCGATATGTTAGTATATAATAAGTATATTATTACAAAATTATCTTGTACAAAGGCGAGAGCAAATGGAAAAAATTATTGATACCATATATTCAGTAATTGCTTTTTTAGGCTTAATGCCAAAAAAGATTTTTACTGCCATAATCAACCTGTTTAAAACAATTTTAAGAAAATCAGGTGCAATAATAAAAAAATCCTGTAAAAAGACATTTTCTTCTTACAAGGTTTTTTTCAAAAGAGCGCTTGTGTGTCTTGTTATTGTTGCGGTAATCAGTGCTGCGTTGGGAATCTCGGCACATAACAGTCTTAAGGTTAAAGCAACGGCACTCAAAATCGATGGTGTTGTTGTCGGTTATGCCGCCTCCCAGGAGGAAGCCGACTTAGCTGAGGCGCTCGCAATTCAATCACTTGGTTCTAACGGATATCGCCCTGTTGAAAATTCAACCGAAAGAACGCAGGCAAGCAACATCAAAAATGCCGAAACACTTTCATCTGTTATTGTTGCCGCACTAAAAAAGAACCTTACCCCTGTTTCGGAAATATATGTTAACGGCTCGCTGTTATGTGCAGTTGAAGATGCACAAGCAGCACACGAGGCGTTAGCAGATGCTTTTGCAGCAGCAGAAAAGGTTTACCCTGAATCATCTGTATGCTTTGCAGAAAGTGTGACAATGAAGCCTGCTTACTACTCAGATGACAAAGCAGTTATAACAATAGACAAGCTCAAATCCCTGCTTGCAAAAAAAGACACTTTACAAATCCGTCACGCGGAATGTAAGGAGGACATTGCCCTCACAAACTACGAAACTGTTGAAATACAGACAAACCAGCTTTTTGTGGGTGACAGCCGTATTAAGCGTTCCGGTCAGAACGGTGCGGAATATAAAATCAGCCTTGTTACAAGCATAGGCGACAAGGAGCAGCTTTCCGAACAGCTTATAAGTGTTCCCATCAGGGAGCCTGTAACACAGATTGTTGAAAAAGGTATACGTGCAGAAAGTCTTGTTATGGATACATACACAGTTGTACAAACCCTTGGTGTATTTGTATGGCCTGCAGTTGACTTATATAATGTAACCTCCCCCTACGGTAACAGAAGCCTTGGTTACCACAGAGGAATTGACATTTCCGGTGCCAACGCCGAAGGCAGTCTTGTTGTTGCGGGTGCATCCGGTGTTGTAACTGCCGCAGGCTGGAATGCCGGCGGATACGGAAACTATGTAAAAATTGACCACGGCAATGGTATTGAAACCTTGTACGGTCATATGCTCAACAACTCCCTTGCTGTCAGCGTTGGCGACATAGTACAGAAGGGGCAGGTTGTAGGACAGGTTGGCAACACAGGTTACTCCTTTGGTGCTCACCTCCACTTTGAAGTAAGAATAAACGGTGTTAAGGTTGACCCTGCACCATACCTTGGATTAAGCTGATGAACATTACTGTTATTGCTTTAGGAAAATTAAAGGAAAAATATCTCAGGGATGCGGTTGATGAATATCTCAAAAGACTTTCGGCATACGGCAAAACGGACATAATAGAGCTATCTCCCGTAAGGCTTTCTGACACCCCATCGCAAAATGAGATTTTAAACGCTCTCTCAAAAGAAGCGGAAGATATCAAAAAGAAGCTACCCGGCAACAGCTATGTTTTTGCCCTTTGTATTGAGGGGAAAGAAAAATCAAGCGAGGCCTTTGCAAAGGCTATTGATACTGCAATCATAAACGGCAGAAGTAACATTGTTTTTATAATCGGCAGTTCATACGGACTTTCTGACGAAATCAAGAAGCTTGCTGATTTCAAGCTTTCCTTCTCCCCTATGACCTTCCCCCACCAGTTAATGAGGGTAATGCTGTTGGAGCAGATTTACAGAGCATTCCAGATAAACAACAACGGCAAATACCACAAATGAGGTTTTAATATGGCAATATGTGATATGTGCGAAAATTACAGATACGATGAAGACCTTGAAGAATACTACTGCGACATAGAGCTTGATGAAGATGAGTACCTGAAATTTCTCACATCATCAAACGATACCTGCCCATACTTCAGGGCGGACGACGAATACCGTATTGTACGCAAACAAAACTAAACACAAAGCGTTGTGAAGCACTTACTTCACAACGCTTTTTTTGTTGTATTTTTCAATAATAATCCAATAGAAAACAAGTGACAGCACTGTTGCTATTGTCCAACCGATCGGCCAGGAATTCCATATACCCCTGTATCCGTAAACGGGTGCCAGAACGAAAGCAAGCACAACACGCAGAAGCAAATCCGTAAATGTAGCAACCATAAACAGCTTCATTGTACCTGTACCGCGGAGTATGCCGTCACACACAAGCTTAAGACCTATAAAGCAATAAAACGGTGATACTGTTTTCAGGAAAGCGCTGCCTGCCTCTATGGCTGCAGTACTGCCGTCCCCCTCCATAAACACCTTTATAAGAGGAACATTAAGCAACAAGTAAACCCCGGCAAAAACACAGCCCGTCACAATAACCATAACAGAACCGCAACGCATTCCTTCTTTTATCCTTTGGTATTTACCTGCACCCACATTTTGTGCGGTAAAGCCCGAAACACCATTACCGAAGGTATACAAAGAATTTATTGTAAATGTATTCAACTTAATTGCAGCCGAATAGCCTGCAACAACAGAGGAGCCAAAACTGTTGATAAGCTTCTGTATAAACACATTACCCACTGAAACAAAGCTCTGTTGTAAAACACTCGGTATGGAAATGCGCGCCATTTTCTTTAATATTCCGAAAGAAAACAGCGGTATTTTGCCTTGGGTTTCCAACCGTCTGAGATACCTTACAAGGGTTACAACTGATAAAATGCAAGCAACACCCTGGGCAATAAAGGTTGCCCACGCTACACCTGCTACACCCATCCCTAACCACGCTACTGCAATATAATCCAGAACAACATTAAAGACTGATGAGAATATCAAAAAATACAATGATGTTTTTGAATCGCCCAAGGATGTAAACACACTGTTGGCAATATTGTAAACAAAAAGGAATATAAAACCGCCCGTATATACAGACAGATATACTGCGGAATCAGCAAATATATTGTCGGGAGTGTCAATAGCCGCAAGCAATGTACCTGTAAGCAAAACCCCGGCAAGTGTAAGCCCCCCACCCAGGACAACGCAAGAAACAAGTGCAGTTGATGCCGCTGTTTTTACCCGTTTATAATTGCCTGCTCCAAAGTATTGGGAAATAACAACACTGCACCCGATATTACATCCGATTGCAATTGCATTAAAAATATTTGTAATAGGATAAGATGCTCCAACCGCAGCCAAAGCATCTTCACCTGCAAATCTGCCTGCTATAAGACTATCAGCAATACTGTACAGCTGTTGAAAAATGACGCTGATAAACAACGGCATTGTAAATTTCAGCAGTACCTTATTTGTTTTACCGCTTGTTAAATCCTGCGCCATAACAACATAACCTCCCTTGGAATTCAATATAATATTATAGTTGAAATTAAGAAATTGTAAAGGATATAGGGGAAAATTATGCAAAACTTTTTACTGGCTGTGAGCAAAACCGTTTGGGGCGCGCCTATGCTTTTATTATTCCTTTTTACGGCAGTACGCTATACAATCAAAAGCAGGTTTTTCCAGCTTCGGGGTGTGGGTACAATAGTATCAAGCACCTTCGGAAAAATGTTCAAAGAAAAACAAGCCGGTGAAATATCTCAGTTTTCTGCCTTCTGCTCTGTTCTGGGAGCCTGTATCGGTACAGGTAATATAGTAGGTGTTGCCACCGCAATTTACTCGGGTGGTGCAGGGACGGTTTTTTGGATGTGGTTATCAGCACTTTTTTCGATGATGACCGCTTATGCTGAAAATCACCTTGGTGCAATGTATCGCACAAAGCATAAATCAGGCATAGTAGCAGGTGCTTATGCTTACATAGAAAAATCCACGCAAACAAAGGTGATACCTTATTTTTATGCTTGCTTTTCTCTTATGTCCGCAATTGGAATGGGGAACTTAACGCAAAGCAACTCCTTAGCAGACGCCCTAAAAAGTAGCTTCGGATGGCCAACGGTATCTACAGGAATTATCTGCACCATACTTTGCGGTGCAGTAATAGCGGGTGGGGTTAAGCGTATTGCAAAAATACAAACATTTGCAGTTCCTGCAATGACATTATTCTATCTTACATTATCATTAATCGTACTTATAAAATTCAGAAGTAACATTATCCCGTCAATTGAACTGATAATAAAAGAGGCTTTCACCCTGAAAGCGCTCAACGGCTACGGTATGTACAAAGCCTTGCAGTACGGAGTGTCCCGCGGGGTGTTTTCAAATGAAGCAGGCCTCGGCTCCTCCACCCTGTTGCACTCACAGACCGAAAATCGCGATGGTAGAGTGCAAGGTATGTGGGCTATGACGGAGGTTTTTACCGATACTGTATTTATGTGCACATTGACGGCAATTGTTATTCTGGTAAGCACAGACTATCCCAATACGCTTTACGGTGCAGAGCTATCCATCGCCGCATACGCTACAATCGGTGAAGCAGGGAAAAAAGGTGTGGGTATTTTAACCGCTGTATTTGCCTTTACATCACTTACAAGCTGCTCCTTTTACGGAGAAAAAAGCTTTGAATATTTATTTGGCAAAAAGCACATAACGGGATACCGTCTGTTTTATACCGCATCGGTTTTTATAGGATGCATCGGTGCACCTAAGACAATATGGACACTTGCAGATATATGCAACGGGCTTATGGCTTTACCTAACCTTTTTGCCATCAACTGCCTTCATAAAGACGTTACATACCCATAAAAAGAATTACCCTACTGCTATTGCAGTAGGGTAAAACTTCTACATATTAATTAAATTATGTAATTAAGCTTCAGCTTCTTTCATCTTTTTGAAGCATTCGCTGCAGTAAACAGGGCGATCCTCACGGGGCTTGAAGGGAACTTCAGCAACGCCGCCGCACTCTGCACATACTGCTGTGAATTTCTCACGCTCGCCTCTTGCAGCCTGTTTACGGGCATCACGGCAAGCCTTGCAGCTCTTGGGTTCGTTAACCAAACCTTTTTCTGCATAGAATTCCTGTTCGCCGGCTGTGAAAATAAATTCGTTGCCGCACTCTTTACATGTGAGTGTCTTGTCTTCGTACATTTTTGCTACCTCGCTATAATATGATGTTGCCCTCTAACGGAATTGCACCGCCATCTTTAGTGAAGTTTCGGAGTAATTCCGCAACCAAACAACGCTCTTCTGTTAAGCTAAGAGGACATATATTTTGTTTACCCCTGTGGGGTTATAACCTGTTTTAATTTGTTTCGTGCACGCTGAACTGCATTATCAACTGCCTTGGCACTCATACCTAATTTGTTGCCTATCTCAGCGTAAGAAAAACCACCTGCCCTGAAGAATACAACAGTTTTTTCAACCTCGGACAAAGTAACGTCGCAGACCCTGAGAACCTCAGCAAGATGCTCTGAGACTATGATGTGCTTAAGCGGATCCTCTGCGCCCGGCATATTAACAAATGTTTCTGAATTATTGTCAACAGAAATATCTGTGGGTAAATTGAAGGCGGCACTATTGATGCTGTTGCGCATACACACAGAGGCATAAGCTTCAAACGGAACTCCCCTTGAGGAATCGTAAGTCCTGACTGCATTCAGAAAGCCGAACATACCCTCCTGAACAAAATCATCATTATCGAGGTATGGTGTGGTACTGTTGTGGGAGCGTGTATTCAGAAACCTGCCTGCAAGAACATTAAAAGCGTACTCATCCCCGTCACGGGAAAGCTCAACTAACTTTTCATCTGTAAGGTTAAGGTAATCTGAACGTCTATTTATGCTCAAAAAACCACCTCGACAGATTATAATCACACATTATTGGATATTATAATACCACACTATTGTTATTTTGTCAAATAATTTTTGCTTTCACCCCATGTTTTTTGTGTAAAATACAGAATATTTCCAAAAAAGATAAAAAACGACATCTTTTTTAAATCAAGATGCCGTTTCCTTTGCTGTAAATTCAGTCGAAATAGTTTTGTCAACCTTATACCAATTACCTTTAATTTTCATACACCAAAAATCGCTGTAAACCGTTTTATAATCGCCGTCAGGACCTGTTGCAATAACCTCAATCCCCAATATATCTACCCTTGAAGGGAATTCAATGTAACCAAAGCTGTTCTCCAGGGTCTCGACAAAGGCCTCGTGCTCCTCATCGGTAAGTGTATAGTTATCAGTAATATAGTAATTAAGCTTATATCCCTCGCCGCACTTTTCCTTATAAAAAGAATTACTCTGCTCCATAGCAAGAACAATCTGATTATATGTTTCATCCTCACCGAAATATCGGTTATCCCTCTTGTAGCGAACAATATTGTTATCGTACAGAGAGTAGTACAAATCTTTATCCTCGTTCTGTATAGATTTGGTAAAATCTTTTACAACCTTTTCAGGCTTGGAACCAACAAATGTGGCAGTAAAAACCGCTATAACAGTCAGTACAGCTGCAACGATAACAGAAAGCTTCACAAACAACCTGAAAGAAAGCTTAATCTTAAAATCCGTTTTACGGACAAAGTGCTGTGGATGCTTTTTCCTGGGCGGGTCAAGTTTTGCTCCACAGTAGGCGCAATTTATGAAATTGTCGGGACTTTGCTTATGACACTCCTTGCAGTACAAAACCAAACCTCCTTTAGAAATAAAAAGCCGTAGAAAGAGTCTTTCTACGGCTTGAATTGCAGTTAAGATTATTCTGCAGCTTCTTCAGCAACCTCTGCCTCAGCAGCTTCAGCAACTTCTTCTGCTGTTTCTTCAGCAACGGGCTCCTCAGGGAGAAGAGCACGGATTGAAAGGCTTACGCGCTTTCTCTCCTCATCGATTTCGGTAATCTTAACATTAACCTTTTCACCGATTTTAAGAACATCAGCAGGCTTTGCAACATGCTTGTTAGCAATCTGTGAAATGTGGATAAGACCGTCAATACCGGGAATAATGTGTGCAAATGCACCGAAGTCTGTGAAGTTTGCAATTTCAACCTCAACCTCGGAATCAACTGCGTAATCTCTCTTGAAGATTTCCCAGGGATTGTCCTCAAGCTTTTTATAGCCGAGAGCAATCTGCTTTTTCTCGGGGTTAAGTGACTTGATTGTAACCTCAACCTCGTCGCCAACGCTGACAACCTCTGAGGGGTCTTTGCTTCTGTCCCAGGAAAGCTCTGAAACGTGAATCATACCGTCAACGCCACCGATGTCAACGAATGCACCGAACTTCATAATGGACTTAACAACGCCCTTACGAACCTCGCCCTCCTGAGCCTCTGCCCAGAATTTTTCTTCGTTAGCTTTTCTTTCTTCTTTAAGTACAGCGCGGATAGAACCAACAGCTCTTCTTCTCTGCTTGTTAACCTCAATAACCTTGAACTTAACTGTCTTCTTAAGAAGATCCTCAAGCTTGTCATTGCGGCTTGCAGTTGCAAGTGATGCAGGAATGAAAAGACGAGCGTTGTTTGAAACAACGATTACACCGCCGCGGATAACTTCTGTAACTACACCTTCGAGAATGGTATCTGTTCCCTCAGCCTGTACGATTACATCCCAAGCAGCGATAGCATCATAGCGCTTTTTGGAAAGCATTGTAACGCCTTCCTGGTCGTTTGTTTTCATGATGATAAGGTTAAGAGTGTCGCCGATTTTAAGCTCAGCCTTGGGATCTGCATTCGGGTCGTTGCTGTATTCGTCACGGGGAATATAGCCTGTCTGCTTCCTGCCGATATCAACCTGAATCTCTGTGGGAGTAACGCTCAATACTGTACCAACAACCTTCTGGTCGCTGTTCATATTATTGAGAGATTCCTCTAAAGCTGCTGCAAAATCAAAATCATCAGCTACAGAGTCAAGCACTCTTTCCTCCTCAATCATAGTGTTTTCTTTGAGAATTTCGGACATGGTTTCAAGTACCTCCTTTATAATACCGGCGGGAGTAGATGCACCCGCAGTCAGACCGACAGAGTTAAAGCCGCTAAGGTTGATACCACTAAGCTCCTGAGCAGTTTCTACAAGGAATGCAGGGCAATTACGCTGACACACACCAAGCAATTTTCGGGTGTTGGAGCTATGCCTTCCACCTACAATTACCATGGCATCGCACGAGCGTGACAAAGCCTCTGCCTCGTTTTGCCTCTCTTCGGTCGCACTACATATTGTATCAAATATTTTCACATTTGTACATAGTAAATTTATTTTTTTTACACTTTTTTGCCATTCTTTTATACTAAAAGTCGTTTGTGATACAAAAATAAGCGGATTTTTTACCAGATACGGATATTTCTCAACAAGAATTTCCACATCCTCGGCATTGCCTATTACATAGGACTCCCCTTTTGCACAGCTTTTTATACCTTTAACCTCAGGGTGATTTTCATCACCTGCAATAATGGTAACAACTTGCTCCGAGGAGTTTTCGAGAACGGTTTTATGTATCTTTTTAACAAAAGGACACACGGCATCCACAAAGGTACATCCGCTTTCCTCCACCTCACGCAGAACCTCACGCGTTACACCGTGAGTTCTTAATACAAGGGTGGCTCCTGCCTCAACCTCCTCAGGAGAATTAACCACCTGCACGCCACGGGCAGCAAGGCTGTCAATAACCTGTTGGTTGTGAATTATAGGACCCAACGTGGCAACGCGCTTACCCTCATCGGCAAGCTTTTCAATTAATTTTATGGCGCGGTCAACACCAAAGCAAAAACCTGCTTTTTCAGCAAGAATTATATCTGCCATCAGATGCGCTCCTTTATGAGATTAAGCATATAGTTAATCGTGGTAGGCAAGTCCATTTCAGTGGAATCCACAAGTAAGGCATCCTCCGCCTGCTTAAGCGGTGCAATCTCGCGGTGGGAATCCTGATAATCCCTCTCCTTAATTTCCTTAAGAATTACATCATAATCCACAGACTGACCTTTTTCGATAAGCTCCTTGAAACGGCGGTCTGCCCTTGCTTCTGCCGATGCTGTAAGGAAGAGCTTAATCTGAGCATCCGGCAAAACAACTGTCCCTATATCTCTGCCATCCATAATGCAGTTGTTGTTTTTAGCGATATCGCGCTGAAGGTCAAAAAGAAATGCCCTTACTCCCGGAATTGCAGAAACATTTGATGCAGCCATAGACACTTCGTTCTGTCTTATAGCCGCAGAAACATCTTCTTCGCCAAGAAAAACTCTTTGCTCATTATCAACAAAACGCAGTGAAACATCAAGACCCTCAAGGGTTGTAATAACCTTGTCCGCATCCTTTGTGTCCACCCCAAGTCGCAGAGCATTAAGACCCACCGTGCGATAAAGTGCACCTGTATCAACATAAATGTAACCAAGCTCTTTAGAAACTGTTTTAGCAATTGTGCTTTTGCCTGCACCTGCAGGACCGTCAATAGCAATGTTAATCATATCATACCCTCCAAATTTATATACTGCTGCCTGCAAGATGACCTGTTGAAAATGCAATCTGCAAATTAAAACCACCTGTATAGGCATCAACATCAATAACCTCGCCTGCGAAGTAAAGACCGTCAACAAGTTTACTCTTCATTGTTTTGGGGTCAATTTCGCTAACACTAACACCACCTGATGTAACAATAGCTTCATCAATAGGTCTGAAGTCTGTAACCGTAAGACGGATATCCTTAAGGAGCTCCACAAGACTCTGTCGCATATCCTTTGTTACCTGATTTGACTTTGTGTTACCGTTAAGTCCCGACAGCTTAACTGCAATGGGAATCATTTTGCGAGGCAACATAAGTGCCAGTGTATTATAAAGGTTTTTATTGGAGCATTCAAGCAAATCCCTTTGTATGCGTTTGTCAAGCTGTTCGTATGAAAGTGCAGGCTTAAAATCAATATGAATAGCATACCTGCCCTTTTCCATATTACGCATATGGGATGAGGCGGACAGAATCATAGGACCCGACACACCGTAATGTGTAAACAGCATTTCGCCAAAATCCTTGTACACCTCTTTATAGGTTTTTGTATCTTCAACCCTTATTTCAACATTCCTCAAGGAAAGACCCTGTGCCTCAGTACACCAACCCTCGTGGCACTCCAAAGGAACAAGAGAGGGCTTGAGCTCTGTTATTGTGTGACCTGCCTGCTGTGCAAGCATATAGCCGTCACCCGTTGAGCCTGTTGCAGGATAGGAAACACCACCTGTTGCAATAAGCACATTATCAGCGAAGTACTCCTTGCCGTCCTCCGTACGGCAACCTTTAACAGTTCCGTTGTCCACAATTAGCTCCGTAACTCTGCCCTGCTTACGTCTGACACCATTTACGGTAATATATTTATTGAGTGCATCAACAATATCCAGCGCCCTGTCGGAAACAGGAAAAACTCTGTTACCACGCTCTATTTTGAGAGGTACACCAAGCTCTTCAAAAAAATCCATTGTATCGTCAGTTGTAAAGCGTGAAAAAGCGCCATATAAGAATCTGCCGTTTACAGGGACATTTGCAATAAGGTCATTCAGAAGCGGACAAGCATTTGTAACATTACATCTGCCCTTTCCTGTTATGGCAACCTTACGGGCAAGCTTTTCATTCCGTTCAATCAATGTAACCTGTAAGCCTCTTTTTGCGGCTGTACCTGCCGCCATAAGTCCTGCGGCACCGCCGCCTATAACAATTAAATCCATAATAAACCCTTTATAAAACAATTAATTTATCCGTCATTTCTTTGCCCGAGATGTCAGGCAACTCAAGTGCCAATGAAAAAACATCACGGGCACGACACTCTAAAGCATAAACACGGTTAGCTGCCTCACCCAAAGAATAAAAATCAGCCTTTTTGGTAACTATGGGAAGGCTCGATTTCGCTTTTGCCTTTTTCAGCAATTCTGCCCCTTTGCTGTTAAAGCCAAGCACCTTTACATAAGGAACAGATAACGCCACATCTGATTTTTTTATCCCCAGAAGTGCGCACAAGACTATTCTGCGGAGTCTTGAATGAGTATAACGCTTTGTCTTGACTTTTTCAAGTATTTCGGCAAGAGATGAGGAATTTCTGACAGCATCCGCTATTCTGTATTCAAGCCCCTCGGTAACATCCGGTAAAGCAGTAAAATCTTCAACGCTCATTGTACGTAATTTATATAGAAGCGTAGTTTCCAACTTACCGTAATCCGCAGGTGCTTTTCCTCCCGATTGAGCATCTTTTAAAATTCTGTATGATGCTTCAGGCAAAAAGGGCTTATATTCTCCGCCATCCTTCAGCATAACACGCAAGGCTGATGCGGAACATATATTATCTGTCGAATCGAAAGAATCGTGCTCTGCTCCTGCCCTCTTCACTGTTTTCACCATACTGTAGATATTATCAAAATCAGCGTAACCCAAGCTCAAAAGAGCCTTAATATACTCTATGCCCAAAATATTATTCGGCGTTGCAGCCACTTCTGCACAATCAACCGCACCGCAATCTGCAAAAGCCAGCTGACGAGCACGCGGAAAGGAATTCCCTTCATCCAACCGAGCCTTAAAACAATCGGTAAACTCCGCATCTTGCATTATCCTGACACATTTCACCAAGTCAGAAACCTCGTCACACTCAGTTCCGAAGCCCAGTGCATCTGCCACACCTGAACCGAAGAGTACCTCTACTCCTGCTGCAGCAAAGCGCTCCGCAGAAGCCGTGGCATAGGGAACAGGCAAGGACAATACTAAATCCACACCGTTTTCCAGCGCCATCCTTGTGCGTTCCGATTGTGAAATGCAGGCACACTCTCCGCGTTGGACAAAGCTTTCGGACATAACTGCAGTAACGGTATTGTCGCCCCCTGATTTCAAGACATCAACAATATGCTTATGTCCGTTATGGAACGGATTAAACTCTGCAACAATGCCGTAATTCACAATTATACCTCCCTTGCGGTGTTGTTATTTATTATATTTTACACTTGCAAAACGAATAAATAGTGTTATAATTAGTATTTGGTGGGATAAGAACCCTACCGTGATATTTTACACAATTATAACGCATTTAAATTTCCTTTTTGGAAATATGCGCTTTTTATTGGAGGTTTATTGATGAAAATTCTCGTAATCAACTGCGGAAGCTCCTCACTTAAGTATCAGCTTTTCGATATGGAGGGCGAAAAAGTACTTGCAAAGGGTATTTGCGAATCCATTGCAACAGATATGAGCCACACAAAGGGTTCAACATTTGACGGCAGAAGTTTTGATGCCTATGTTAACATTCCTGACCACAAGGTTGCTTTCAACATTGTTAAGGATGCGCTTACAGTTGGTGACTGCAAGGTTATTGATTCACTTGAAGAAATCGGTGCTATCGGTCACCGTGTTGTTCAGGGTGGCGACCTTTTCACAGAGAGCGTTCTTATTGATGCAGATGTTCTTAAAAAGATTGATGAACTCAGCGCACTTGCACCCCTTCACAACCCTGCACACGTTGTAGGTATTGAGTGCTGCAACGAGGTTTTCGGTGAAAATGTACCCCAGGTTGCTGTATTCGACAATGCTTTCCACAGCACAATGCCTGCAACAAGCTACATCTTCCCCATCCCCTATAAATACTATGAAGAGGACCACATTCGTCGCTATGGTGCACACGGTACATCACACCGTTTTGTTGCATACAGAACTGCCGAAATCGTTGGCAAGGACCTTAAAGATATCAAGCTCATTACCTGCCACCTCGGCAACGGTTGTTCAATCACAGCAATCAAAGACGGCAAGGTGCTTGACACAAGTATGGGTCTTACTCCCCTTGATGGTTTTGCAATGGGTACTCGCTGCGGCGGTATTGATCCCTCAGTAGTTACATACATTATGCAGAAGCACAACATTTCACCTGCTGAGATGGACAAGATTATGAACAAGCAGAGTGGTGTTCTCGGTGTTTCAGGTGTTCACTCTGATGACAGAGCCGTTAAGGCTGCTGCAGCAGAAGGCAACGAAAGAGCAAAGCTTGCACGTGACATTCAGTGGTACCAAATCCGCAAATGCATCGGCTCATACATTGCCGCTATGAACGGTGTTGACGTTATTGCCTTCACCGGTGGTATTGGTGAAAACTGTACTGACCTTCGCGAGGATGTAATCAAGAACCTTTCATACCTTGGTATGGAACTCAACGAAGAGGCAAACAATGTGCGCGGTGAGGAAGTTGAGCTTACAAAGCCCGGCTGCAAGGTAAGAGCATTCTGCGTACCTACCAATGAAGAGCTTGCAATTGCAAGAGACACAAAGGAAATCTGCGAAAAGCTTTAATCACAACCAAAGCCCTCATAGTTCTGTAAAAGAACTGTGAGGGCTTTTATTTTTTTAATATACAAGCGCACCTTTATCATACTCGCACTTTCTGTACGGTATGCCCATTTTCAGATAATGCCCGTTACGGGTAAGTAAATCATCCACCCTGACAAGCTCGTACCCTTCCGCAATAAGCTCAGGAATGGCTCTGAGTACAGCATCAACTGTAGCTGACTGTGTATCATGCAATAATATTATACTGCCATCTGTGGCTTTTGCCATAATATCATCGTAAATCTTCTGACTGTCATCACGTGCCCAGTCAAAAGTGTGGAAAGTCCAATGGACAAAAACACAATCAAACTTTTTAAGCTGATGTGGCCATACATTGCCGTACGGAGCACGCAAAAACAAGGGTTCTTCACCTGTAATTGATTCGATCACTTCCGCACCCTTTTTTATATTCTCCATAGCATCAGAATCAGGAGTAACATAAAAATTGGGGTGGTCATAAGTATGGTTACCGATAAGGTGGCCATCATCGTAAGCGCGTTTCACAAGCTGAGGATTCTTTTCCGCCTGCTTTCCAACCACGAAGAACGTAGCTTTAACACCATATTCTGCAAGTCCGTCAAGAAGCCTTTGGGTGTGACCGCCCGGGCCGTCATCAAAGGTGAGTGCAATTGCTTTTTCACCAACCTCACTCTGCCCCAAATCGAGGCGATATACACCATCAGGGATACTCCTCGACAAAAACACAATAGCAAGAAGAATAGGCACAACAGTAAAAACAAAGTCCGCCTTGCGACTCATTTTATTTTTATTCTTTTTATTCATATCATACTGCGCACAAGCGCACTCCCATCAACAGAAAACAAAAAGGTGTTTTACACCCTGCACGAGTTTAAAACACCTTTATTCTGTATAATTTAACTCAAATTATTTCTTGAAAAGACCAAGGATATCAACAATGTCGCCGTCCTCATCGTCATCTGCTGAAGAATATGAATCTGAAGAAGATGATGAAAGAAGAGATGCGCCTGACTTGTTAGCCATACCGTTAGAATCTGTACCGAAGCCTGTTGCAATAACGGTAACAACCATTTCGTCCTCAAGCTTCTCGTCAAATGCAACACCGAAGATAATGTTTGCATCTGCATCTGCAGCCTCTGCAATGATGCTTGCAGCTACATCAACATCATCAAGAGTGATGTCGGGTGATGAAGTGATGCTGATAATAACACCCTTTGCACCCTGAATTGTTGTTTCAAGAAGAGGACTGGAAACTGCTGAATTTGCAGCTGCCTCTGCCTTTTCCTTACCTGTTGCGCGACCAACGCCCATATGAGCGTGACCTGCATCCTTCATAACTGCTGTAACGTCAGCAAAGTCAAGGTTGATAAGACCGGGAACCTTGATAAGCTCTGAAATGCTCTTAACGCCCTGACGGAGAACATCGTCAGCAACATCGAATGCGTTAGCAAATGTAATCTTCTGATCGGAAACGAGTTTGAGTCTTTCGTTAGGAATAACAATAAGGCTGTCAACGTGCTGTGCAAGCTCTGCAATACCTGCCTCTGCCTGCTGCATTCTGCGCTTACCCTCAAATGCGAAGGGTTTTGTAACAATACCTACTGTGAGGATACCGTTGCTCTTAGCAATTTCTGCAATTGCGGGAGCTGCACCTGTACCTGTGCCGCCGCCCATACCTGCGGTGATAAATACCATATTTGCACCGTTAAGAGCATCAACAATAGCATCTCTGCTCTCCTCTGCAGCCTTAAGACCCATTTCGGGACGAGCGCCTGCGCCACGGCCGCCTGTTACCTTTTCACCAATCTGAATTTTATGTGTAGCCTTTGAGAAAGTAAGAACCTGTTTATCTGTATTTACAGCGATGAATTCAACACCCTGTACACCTGATGATACCATGCGATTGATAGCGTTTCCGCCACCGCCACCGACACCGATGACTTTAATCTGTGTAACATCTTCAAAATCGTTTGAAATTTCAAAGTTCATTTTAAATCCTCCTAAAACTTAACTTCTTATATAATGATATTTTTACTCACAATACATCCCTTAAAGTTTACCATAGTATCGGCACAATAGCAAGATGTTTTTTGAATTTTTTAATTATTTTTACCGTAAATGAGTCGTAAAACAGGATAAAAAAACTGTTTTTAACATATAAAAACTAATATTAAGCGTTATTTTCGCTATCACCGGTAACTGCAGCTGTTTCAGCTTCCCCTGACTGTTTGTTATCGTCACCGGCATTATTGCTTTCTTCCACAGTAGTTTCGGGAGCATCCTCTACCCTTTCACCTGCTCTGAAATAGGCATATGGTTCAGTAGTCAAATCGAGCACACCTACAGAGTAAGCATTAATTTCGTCCTCTCGTTCAATAGCCGCCTGAGCCCTCTGAAGCTTCGTAAGCAGATTGGCATCTGAGCCCAGCAGAACTGTTATTCTATCGTCATACTTAAGCTCAAAATCACCTTTTTTTGTCAAGGTAATTCCTGTTATCTGCTGCAGTCCGCTATTCTTTATTGCGCCCAACAACTGAACAAAGCGATTTGTAACATCATCATTATTTAATTTTATCACACCGCCCTCAGGTGCACCCTTGAGCTGAACACCATCAACAACAGCAACACCATCCCTGAGCATTGACGAATCCCTGTCAAGAACCTTGCCCGCTTCATCAACAAGAATAAAGCCTGCTCCGTAAGGCAATGCGGCAACCTCACGGGTTGCTTTGACATTTATAATAACAGTGTCGGGCAAATCCCTTTCAATGGTTACACTTTTTATAAACGGCATAACCGAGGTTATTGTCTGATTCACCTTTTCTTCATCAACCAAAAACAGGTTAGACCCTTTCTCAATACCGCTTTTGGCAATAATCTCGGCATCAGCATAAACCTTATCACCCTTAACCTGAATAGTTCCTGTTTTGAAAAAAACCGCCAGAACAAGTGCTATACCTGCACAAACCACAACAAGAGCAAGACCTGCAAGCAATGCAATACGTCTGGCTTTACGTTTACGACGAACCTTCTTTTTATTTATCGAACGAACCTCATCCCTTGATAAATTCTGCACCTTTTTCTTTTTAGGCGGTATTATTTTGGTTGAGGAGCCCTTTGTTCTCTTTTTTTTGTTCTGCTCCATTTAGTTTTTTACCTTCCTGTATATATCCGCGTTAAGCATACAAAGATTATCTGCAAAATCCTCATAGCCTCTGTCAATAAACTCTGTATTACCCACTGTTGTTACCCCCTCTGCACACAATCCTGCCGCAACAAGGGCGGCACCTCCGCGCAAATCGGGTGAATACACTTCTGCCCCATAAAGTCTGGGAACACCGTCAACAACAGCGACTCTTCCCTCTGTGCGTATTCTGGCGCCCATTCTGACAAGCTCGGGCACATGCTTAAAACGGCTTTCAAAAATATTTTCCACAATTACACTCGTTCCGTCTGCAACAGCTGTAAGCGTTGTAAAAAGCGCCTGGGAATCTGTAGGAAAGCCGGGATACGGTTGTGTAATTATTTTATCAACACGTTTGGGTCTTCCCGGTGATTTAACCCTGACAGATTTACACCTGATGCGTACATCGCACCCTGCCTCCTCTAATAACGGGAGAACTGACGACAGGTGCACCGGATTGGAATTGGTGAGTTCTATGTCCCCACCTGTAACAACACCTGATATAAGATATGTGGATGCTACTATACGGTCACATATTACTGTATGCTCGCATCCGTGAAGTGCCTCAACACCCTCAACGGTTATAATGCTTTCACCTGCTCCGCTGATTTTAGCACCGCAGGAATTAAGGAAATCACACAAATCCGTTATCTCGGGTTCACGTGCGGCATTTACTATAGTTGTGGTACCCTTTGCCGTAACCGACAAGAGTACTGCATTTTCCGTTGCGCCGACACTGGGAAAGGAAAACGTGATTTTTGCACCGCGCAGTCTGTTTTTGACCTTGCAGTTAATTTTGCCGTGACATTCGTCCACATTGACACCTAACCGCCTGACTGCATAAAGGTGTAAATCGATAGGCCTTAAGCCTATCTCACATCCACCGGGAGCACAAATGGTTGCTTCACCCATTCTGCCGACTATAGCTCCTAAAAACACAACGGAAGAGCGCATTTCACGCATTAAACTCTCAGTTATTTCACTATGACAAATTTCCGAAGCATCAACAATTATTGTGTTACCCTCGCGACGAACAACACAACCCAGACTTTTTAAAATCTTAACAGTACACTCTGTATCGGAAAGTCTGGGACAATTGTGAACAACACACTTGCCGGAAACCAATACCGTTGCGGCAAGTATGGGCAAAACGCTGTTTTTGGAGCCTTGAACATAAAGACTACCGCTTAAGCGTCTGCCACCATTAATAATATAGGCAGACATACAGCTGCTCCTTTCAATATGTACTGTAAAAAGCCTTACGCTGTATAATATGCCGTATATTAAAATATGTTAAACTACTTTTTTATAAGACCCTCAACTATATCGCAGATACGACTTGTTGCATCAACAACTGCCATTTCACGGGCATTTTTACCCACGGATTCGAGCCTGCGCTTGTCACCGAGAAGGTTATCAATATTTCTGCCGAGATTTCTTCCGTCAAGGTCTTTTTCCTCAATAATCACGGCTGCATGCCTGTTTACAAGAGCCATTGCATTGTGATACTGATGATTCTCCGTAACATTGGGAGAAGGAATAAGTATGGAGGGTTTGCCCAATGCCTGTATCTCCGATAGTGAAGATGCACCTGCACGGCATATTACAAGGTCTGCCGCAGAAAGACAACGTGCCATATCGTCAATATAAGGTCTGATTCTGACATTTGTGGCTTTGCGGAGATTAACTCCCCTGTCCTCCAGTTTTTCAGGAACCCACATACCATTTTTACCTGTGGAAACTATGTAGTTGTATCTATCATCATTAACATTAGTTGAAATTACTTCAACAATGGCTTTATTTATTTCCCTGGCACCCAGAGAACCGCCCATACACAGGATTATGGGATTATCATTAAAGCCAAGCTCCTGACGTGACACCACCGGATCCGCCTCAAGAAGCTCTCCGCGGATAGGTAATCCTGTAACGACAGGCTCATTTTTAAATTTCATATGCTTTTTGGCTTCCTCCGCCGTAAGCATAACAACATCAACCTTTTCGGAAAGTGCTTTATTGGTAACACCCGGAAAAGCATTTTGCTCGTGAATGGCTGTGGGAACACCCATTTTTGCCGCCATTCTTATAACGGGTCCGCTTACATAACCGCCAAAGCCAACTGCTACATCGGGCTTAAACTCATTAATAATCTTTTTAACTGCGCCCGAACTTTTCAAGAGCTTGATTGCAGTATCAATATTTGCCTTTATATCTGCAGGAGAAAAACCGCGTTTTAATCCTTTGATTTCTATAGTTTTTAACGGATAGCCTGCCGCAGGTACTATTTCTGCCTCTATTCTGTCCTTTGTACCTACAAAGCATATTTCAGCATCCGGATGTCTCTTTTTTATCTCGCCTGCTACTGCAAGTGCGGGGTTTACATGACCACCCGTACCGCCTGCTGCTATTAATACTCTCATAATCACACCATCCTTTTCTCTTTTCAACTTAAACTGCCTTAGTTTTATTCTTTTTCACGTTACTCATAAAATAAACCTTGGGCAAATCTGCTTGTCTTGAAACGCTGAGAATCGTGCCCATTTCCATAAGGGTAATCAACAATGCCGAACCGCCGTAGCTGAAGAAAGGTAAGCTGATACCGGTATTCGGAACAGTATCTGTTACAACAGCTACATTGAACATTACCTGAAGCGCAAGCTGCGCTGTCATACCGAACGCGAGAAGTGCTCCGAATCTGTCCTTTGCACGCATACCGATGTATATGCCCCTTGCTATAAGCAATATAAAGCCAAGAAGAATCAACAGGCAACCTACAAAGCCCAGCTCTTCACCAATAATCGCAAAAATAAAGTCGGTATGGGACTCGGGAATATACAGATATTTTTGCTTTGAGTTGCCTATGCCGGCACCCAGCAAGCCACCCGAGCCGAGAGCGTAAAGAGAGTGATTTATCTGCCAACGGGAATCCTCCGGGGAATAATCCTTTATACGCCAGGCTCTGATACGGTCAATCATATACTCTTTAAGGGGTAAATCCTCATAATTAAAGCAAACATATATAAGGACAATTACCACAATAATACCGCCAATAGCAAACCAACGCGCTCTGCACTCACCTATCCAGAGCATTGTAACACCAATCAGCATAATAAGAATTGCACCTGAAAGGTGACTTCCCAGAAGAACCATACCTGCACACAGTGCAACAACTATACCGTAGAAAAACATAGTTGTTGTTCCCTGGGTTATTTTTATTGTGCCGTTTGATAACTGAGAAAGCTTTTGTGCCCAGCCTGCCTTTGAGGGTGCCGAGCTGATAAGCTTGTTATGATCCTTATCAAGACCATACGCAAGGAACAGAATAAGTGCAAACTTGGCTATCTCCGAAGGCTGGAAGGAGAAGGAACCTACGCCAAACCAACGATTGATGCCTTCACCGCCACCCTGTAATACAGTAATGGCAAGTATGCCTAATGCACCCACAATACCAAGGTTTGAAAAATGCTTAAGGTACCTGTAATTCAAGCGTGAATATAACAGCATAACACCTATGCCGCCAATAGCAAAAATAACCTGACGCTTGAAATAGTACAGACTGTCACCCGAACCGCTGTTATAAAAAGCATATATATAGCTTGAAGAAAGGAGCATTACAAGTCCGACGGTCATCAGACTTATCATAATAAGGAAAAACGGAACATCCATTCCATTTTTAATAAACAGGTCGTTAAACTGTTTTTTCCTTTGCACTGTGAACACACCTTTCTGAAAAATCAAACATTATTTCGGAGCGCCGAAAAAGATAAGAAGTACAGCAACAATGCCACCAATAAGGTTTACAAGTGAAAATATTTTCACAATTTTCACTTCTTTCCAACCGCACATTTCAAAATGATGGTGGATTGGTGCCATTTTAAAAATTCTTTTACCGTGAGTAAGCTTAAAGTAACCAATCTGCAGAATATCGGAACCGAACTCTGCAACATAGATAATGCCTGTAAGTAAAATAATAATCGGACAATCAACTGCGTAAGCAAATGCCACAATAAGACCGCCCAGGAACATAGAGCCCAGGTCACCCATCATAACCTTTGCAGGGTGCCAGTTCCAGATAAGATAGCCTGCAAGACCGCCGACAAGTGCCGCAGCCATAAGGCTGATACCAAGACAATTACGAAGTGCGGCAATAACAATAAAGCTGAGCGCCGCTGTAAGTGTTACAGAACCGCAAAGTCCGTCAACACCGTCGGTAAAGTTTACCGCATTTGTTGTGGCATAAATTACAATAAAGCCAATAACCCAGAAAAATATTTTTGTTTCAACCATACCTACAAAGGGTATAAAGGTTGCACCTGTTGGGTCATTTATGTAAAGGGTAAGGATATAACCTACCATAAGAACTATCTGAAGAACACTCTTCTGTACAATGGTTAAACCCATATTGCGTTTTTTTACAACCTTGATGTAATCATCAAGGAAGCCGATAAACGCAAAACCGAGAGCCATTATAAGACCTGCCCAGACCTTTATCTTATTTGAAGACGCCTCAACAGCAGCAACCTGTGGCAAGAGGCTTGTTGCACCCTCTGTAACCGAAGCAACAATATCGCAGCCCAACACTCTATCTATTATAACCACTATACTGAAGGCTATAACTGTACCCAATATAAACAAAATACCACCCATTGTCGGTGTACCCTGCTTGTTTTTGTGCCAGTTGGGTCCGATATCAAGAATAGTCTGACCGAATTTCAGTTTATGGAGAAACGGAATAACAACATAACCCAAACCGAAGGAAATACCAAAAGAAAGAGCTGCTGCTAAAACACAGGCTAAAATAATATTCATCTTATATACTCCTTAAATATATACTTATATATTAAAACTTCTTCTACAATTATCCTACCTTGAAATGAGAAAAAAATCAAGTCACTCAGCGTTAAAACCCAACTTTTTATATAAAGAATTGAAGATATCCTCCATCTTCATACCGCGACTGCCCTTAAACAGCACCGCATCGCCCTCTGTTACACAATCATAAAGAAAATCAGCTATCTCCTCTTTTGTTTCAAAAGACTTTGCTTTACATCCGTTTTTTATTGCCTCATCCGCAATATATCGGGAAAGCTCGCCGTATGTCAAAACATATTCGCAGCCAACCTGTGCCGCCTTTTCGCCGACAATACGATGTGCCTGCTGACTGTAATCTCCAAGCTCAAGCATATCACCAAGAACCGCATACGACTTGCCCTTGCAAATTGTTGACAGCGCATCCAACGATGCTTTCATACTGTCGGGATTTGCATTATAGCAATCCTCTATGAAGGTTATATCGTTTATAACGGTGATTTTCTGGCGCATTCCCTCAGGCTGAAAATCCTTGATTCCGGAAGCGGCTTCCTCCAGGGTGTAGCCCAGCTTCATACCGACACACATTGCACACATTGCGTTATAAACATTATGTATACCAACGCTGGGGACAAAAACCCTTGCCTTCTCACCTGCAAACACTGCAGTAAATGTACTGCCACAGGCATCACTTGAAATATCCTCTGCCCGCATATCAAGGTCAGCACCCTCAATACCGAAACGAACAAGCTCATAATCCTCCAACTCAAGTGTTGCGAGCATATCGTTATCACCATTGATAATAAGGGTTGACCCCTTTGCCATACCATCAAGAATTTCACACTTAGCCTTCAATATACCCTCACGGGAGCCAAGATTTTCAATATGGGCGGTACCCACATTTGTAATGCAGGCTATAGAGGGCTCCACAGCCTTTGAAATACGCGAAATCTCCTCAAAATGATTCATACCCATTTCAATAACTGCCGCCTCATGGTGTTCTTCAAGGCAGAAAAGTGTTCTCGGCACACCAACCTCATTGTTAAGGTTACCCTCTGTCCGTAAAGCATTGAATTTTTTCTTTACAACAGAGTAAATCATACCCTTGCTTGTAGTTTTGCCCACACTTCCTGTAAGTCCGATAAAGGGAATATCAAACAATTTTCTGTAACCATGGGCTATATCAAGCAAAGCAAGACCCGTATCCTTAACGTAAAGGATACGTGGGTCATCACCCACATTTTTACTGCATACAACTGCTTTAACGCCCTTAGATAATACATCCTCCACAAAATTATGGGCATCAAAGCGCTCACCGATAAGTGCCACAAAAAGGGTATTTTCATCCACATCGCGACTATCGATTGATACCCTTGTAATTACACCGTCAATGTGAGATTCTGCTCCGCAGAATTCGGCAACCTGTTTAACTGTAATACTCTTCATACCATATCATCCCATATTTTGATTTATTTGCCGAGCCTTTCCAAGACTTCAGCCACCACCTCGCGTTCATCGTAATGAACACGTTTTTCACCTATAACCTGATAAGTTTCGTGACCCTTTCCTGCAAGCAGAACGGTATCACCCCTGCGTGCAATTCCGAGCGCATATTCAATAGCCCTGCTTCTGTCGGTAACACGAACAACCTGTGCCCTTGCACCTATTGTACCTATCATTATATCATCAATAATGCTGTCAGGATCCTCTGTACGGGGATTATCGGTGGTCACCACCGCGACATCTGACAGTTTTGCCGCAACACACCCCATTTTGGGTCGTTTGGTCTTATCCCGATCACCGCCGCAACCGAACAAGGTTATAATCCTACCCCTTGTAAACCCTCTTACCGTTTTAAGGGCCTTTGTTAATCCGTCAGGGGTATGTGCATAATCTATAACTACATTAAAATCGGTTTCCGTTTCGAGCAACTCAAGCCTGCCCTTAATCCTCCCGACCTTTGCAACGGCATTTACAACATCCCTGAAGCAAAATCCCAATGAGCAGACACTCGCTATAGCGCACAGAGAATTATATACGGAGAAATCACCCGGAACACGAAATACCACATGAGAACCGTTTAAATCGTACTCCACCCCATAGCCGAACAACTTCACGTTTTCTGCTTTATAGTCAGAGACCTTATTTATTGAGTATGTTTTCACAGGAGCATTAATCCCGGTGACCATATACTCTGCTGATTCATCGTCAGCATTTACCACAGCGTTATCACAAGAATCAAACAACATTTTTTTACATTCTTTATATGCTTGCATACTGCCGTGGTAATCAAGATGGTCCTGGGTAAGATTTGTAAATACCCCTGTCTTAAAATGAACGCCTGCAAGTCGGTTCTGATGAAATGCCTGCGAAGATGTTTCCACAACACAATACTCAATGCCCTCATTAACCATCATACCGAAAAGCCTGTGCATATCGTAAGGATCCGGTGTTGTGAGTTCTGTGTAAAACTCTTTTTCCCCAACCAAGTTTTTAATTGTGCCAATGGCACCGACTTTGACACCCAGCTCATTAAGAATATCCTTAACAGCGAAGGCTGTACTTGTTTTACCGTTAGTACCCGTAACGCCAATAAGTGTAAGCTTATCAGCTGCCGCGCCCCAGAAGTTTTTGCACATCAAGGCATAGGCCTCACGGGTATTTTCGACCACGATTTGCTCTTTTAAGCCTAAATCGCGGGTAACTATTATTGCTGAAGCGCCCTTCGAGATTGCTTCCATTGCAAAACCGTGTCCGTCAACCGAAGAGCCCTCAATGCAAACGAATACTACATTCGATGATACTCTTAAAGCTTTATCTGTTACATCAACAACTTCCCTATCCTGATAGTCCGAAAGAATTTTAATTCCTTTCAAAAGTTGTGATAAAAGCATTAAAAAACCTCGCTACTTAGTCTTCTACACCTGTGTTGGTTTTAAAGTAAACTGTAATAGTAGAACCGAGTTCCGCCTTTGTACCCTCATCAATGCTCTGTCTGTAGGATACAACCTCACTATCAAGTGAAGCACCGGAGATTTTAATATTATATCCTGAATTTACTGCCCTTTCATTTGCCTGACTTATACTCAAGCCGATAAGATTAGGAACAGTTGAAGTGGTATTTTCACTTTCAGTTTCCGTATAAAGGACAACAACACCGTTAAGCGGTATATTCTGACCTTTAATGGGATACTGAGAAACAACCTTGTCACCTTCACCTACAACACGAGCGGTAAAGCCCTTGTTTTTAAGTGTGCTTTTTGCAGAGCTTACTGTCATACCGCTGACATCGGGAGTTGAAGCATTGAGCTTAGCTAACTCTTCATCGGTATAAACAGGCTCCACATTCAGATATTTGAGCGCCTGCTCAATAACTGCGCCACCTACAGGTGCTGCAATAACACCACCACCTCGGTTTGCACCGTGGGGTTCGTCAACAATTATAAGAACTGCAATTCTGGGATCATGAGCAGGAGCACAGCCAACAAATGATGCTATGTACTGACCGTCTACTGTAAGCTTTTCGGATGTACCTGTTTTACCTGTAACACGGTAACCGGGAATATAAGCATTTTTACCCGTACCATCAGTAACTACCTGCTCCATCAGGGAGATAACCTTTTTACTTGTGCTCTCAGAAACAACCTGTCGCTTTACGGTAGGTGTTGTTTCATAAACTGTATTTCCATCCTGGTCAAGCTTCTTAGCAACAACATAGGGCTGCATCAGCTTACCGCCGTTGGCTACGGCTGAAACTGCGGTAACCATCTGAATTGCACTTACCTGGAAGGTCTGACCGAATGCACTTGAAGAAACCTGAGCAATACCCATACCCTCTTTTGAGTGATATGTAACACCTGCAACAGGCTGTGCCTCAGCAGGTAAATCGATACCTGTTTTTTCTGTAAAGCCGAACGCCTCAAAATATTTATAAAAACGCTCAGATCCAAGCTGTTGACCTATTGAAATGAACACAGGGTTACAGGAGTTCGCCATACCCTCACCCAAGGTCTGCACACCATGACCGGCGTGATTATGGCAGTGAATTATATTACCTGCAACCTTCACATTACCCACACAATTAAATGTGGTATCCGGAGATACTATGCCCTCTTCAATGCCGGCAGCGGCAGTAAAAATCTTGAAAACAGAGCCGGGCTCGTATGTATCACTTATAGCCTGGTTACGCCAAGAAAGGAAAACCTCATCATTATATGCTGCGGCATATTCCTCCGGATCTGTAATCTTCGCAAGCTCAGCAAGCTTCTTTTCGTCCGTAATAACAGAGGGTGCGTTCAAATCATAATCAGGCATTGTTGCCATTGCAAGAATGGCACCTGTTTTTACATCCATTACAACGCCGTAAGCAGATTTGGCGGTATTGTCGACTACTGCCTGTGCAAGACCCTTTTCTAATGAATACTGTATAGTTTTGTCAATTGTAAGGACAAGACTTGTACCCTGCTCGGCATCAAACTTTGTTTCATAATTACTGGACATCAGACCGCTTTGTGCATCCTTTGCCGTAATGATACGTCCCGGTGTACCTGTGAGAGTATCATTATACATAAGCTCAAGACCTGCTCTGCCGTTATTCTCATTATTGGTCATACCAATAATGGTTGATGCAAAGTTGTTAAAGGGATAATAACGCTTAGTGTCAGGGTCTATTCCGATGATTTCGCCCAATTTATTTTCGCTTCTGAATTCAGCAACGGCGGTTTTGGAGTTATACTCAACACCACCCTTTATTTTTACGTAGCTGTATTTACGATTGCTGATTTTTTGAGCTATGCTTTCTGCAGTCATATCCGTAAATATTTTTGCAAGACCGTCAGCAATGAGAGCACCTTGTGCATCATCCTTTATTTTGGAGGGATTCACATAAACAAGCCAGGCAGATGCACTTTCAGCAAGCACATTCATATTCGCATCATAAATAACGCCTCTGTCAGCAGAAATAACAGTATCGCTGAGCTGCTGTGCTTCGGCAGCGGTTCTGTACTCCTCCGACTTTATGACCTGAAAGTAAAAAAGCCTTAAAATATCAAGTCCGAAACCAAGAACAAGTATAAATGCAATACCGCTCAGACAGCGTTTTTTCAGATTTGAATTAACTCGTGACATAACACACCTCACACACTACGAAGTCAAATTTATTTTCCCATCTATGCAAAAAAGAGAGTCGAGCATTTCTCAACTCTCATATAATTTATTATTTGCTTAACCCAAATATGCAAACAATGCTTTTAGTTTAGTAGACAAATCGGTCGTTTCTTCAACGGCTTTATCACCTGAAACAACAACCTCATCACCATGGGAAAGGTCAATATAGCTTATCTGATAGCTTTCCGCTTTAACCATACCCAGCACCTCTTCAGCATAATTCTCTATTTTATCTGTAGCGATAAGACTGCTGAGCTCTGCATTAAGGCGCACATTTTCACCCTGCGCAATTTCAATATCACTCTGCACAGAGGCAATTTCCGTCATAAGTGTATCGCATTTAGTCTGCATAACCAAAAGCACAGTGAGCATTGCAAAGCAGAAGCAAGCAAAACACATTGCCTTTTTAACAGGTGCAGGAATAACCGCACTGCTTGCCTTACGTTCAACTGTTTGCTGATAATTATCCACCAATCTTACAACATCGGATTTCTTTTGCTCTGTTCTTTTTTGAGGAGCAGGCTTTCTTACGGGAGCGGTACTGCGCGATGCAGAGGCACGCTTAGCCGGAGCACCCTTACCTGCAGGTCTTGCAGATGTTTTGGATGCCCTTTTCGGTTGTTCAATTACCTGTGGTTCAAAAAGCGAAAAATCGTACGCTTCACTACCCCTGTATGCCATACTTCCTCCTGATTTAAAGTCCTACTGACCTATCTTTACCGCAGTACGCAGCTTTGCGCTTCTGCTTCTGTTATTTTCATCCACTTCTTTGTCTGATGCCTTAACCCCTGCCGATTTAACAATCGCCTTGGGTTTTTTGCCGCACACACAGACAGGAAAATCCTTGGGACAAGTACAACCCTCTTTGAGAGTTCTGAAAAAATCCTTTACTATTTTATCCTCCAACGAATGGAAGGTTATTATTGACATTGCTCCGTCATCCCTCAACCTGTCGAACATAACAGGAAGAGTTTCGCGAAGGACATCGAGTTCGCCGTTAACCTCAATACGTATTGCCTGAAAAGTTTTTCTTGCAGGGTGTGAATTTCTGCGGAACTTTGCAGGTATTGCACCGGATACTATATCCGACAACTGAATTGTGGTTTCTATCCTTTCAGTTTCCCGAGCCATAACAATAGCACGTGCAACTCTGTCGGCAAACTTTTCCTCACCATATGATTTTATTATTGTATATAACTGCTTTTCGCTGTATGTATTGACTACATCTGCGGCACTTTTGCCCTGCTGACTCATACGCATATCAAGCGGGGCATCCTTATGAAAAGAAAAGCCGCGCTCCGCTGTATCCAGCTGATGACTGCTTACTCCCAAATCAGCAACTATGCCATCCACACAATCAATGCCCAATTCATCAAGAATCTGTCCGAAGTCCGAAAAATTCCTGTGAACAACGGTGACTCTGCCGTCGCCCTCAAAACGCTGCGTAACAACCGCAATCGCATCGGGATCGCGATCTACACAAATAAGCCTGCCGTTTTCGCCAAGACGCGAAAGAATTACGGCAGAATGACCTCCGCCACCTGCCGTACAATCAATGTACACACCGTCAGGTTTTATGTTAAGTGAATTAACCGACTCTTCAAGAAGAACGGATATA
>JAZULH010000070.1:0-54198 GCA_045602985.1 Acutalibacteraceae bacterium
ACACAAATAAGCCTGCCGTTTTCGCCAAGACGCGAAAGAATTACGGCAGAATGACCTCCGCCACCTGCCGTACAATCAATGTACACACCGTCAGGTTTTATGTTAAGTGAATTAACCGACTCTTCAAGAAGAACGGATATATGTTTAAAATCCATAGGAGCCACCTATCAGAAATTAATGTTGAGTTCGTCGGTAGACTGCTCATCAAGCAACGCAAGCTCTTTAGCCCACTCTTCGGGTGACCAAAGCTCGATGTGGTTGTTGTTACCTACGATATGAACCTCGCCATCAATACCTGCATACTCCTTAAGCGCGGCATTCAAAGTAAGTCTGCCACCCTTGTCAACCTCACCGCTGACAACACCGGACAAAATCTTACGTGCCATACGGCGCATAGCCTGGTTGTGCTCACCGCTTTGGTTGAACTCCTTGTAAAGCTCATTCCAACCTGCCTCAGAGTAAAGAAAAATACACTTAGTTTCAGAGTCAGGTGATTTTATAAGATAAGTTTTAAGACCCAATTCATCACGAAGGGATGCCGGTATTTTAAAACGATTCTTTTCATCAAGAGCGTGGTCAAACTGACTACAGAACATATCGACAACTCCTTTCGTGTTTTTTAGTGTTCAAAACGAGACACTTTGACCCTTTTTGATACACTTCATGACACCATTATAGTTTTGCAACATATTTTTGTCAATAGATTTTCACAAAAAAATAGCAGTATCAAGCGATTTTTTCGCCTGATACTGCATTAAATTTATTTTATTCAATTTACGATGCCATAAAGCAGGTTTTTAACCGAATCAATTACTGCCTTGCACCCCTCTTCGGACAACCTTTCCCGATTATATCGGAAATTAATTATGCATCTGCCGTCATCAATCAGTAAAGCCACACTTGACGCAAACCTGTATTTAAAGGGCTCGGTTACGGAAACATCGTCATAAAAGCCCAATCCTGACCAATAATCCTGTTCCAGATTGCAAGAAAAAAATTCACAAAGCTGTTCGTTCATACAACCGTAATTACATGCCAGCTTTTTTGAGGCTCTGTCGTTGACAACACCCGAAAGGAACATAAACATTGAATCACAATACGAGGGAGAAATCTTCATCAAAAGCAATTCATCATAAAATGTTTTGAAGGGTGATGTGACACCCTTATAGCAAGCAAAATGGAAAGCTTTGACCTGTTCATTCAGAGAAAGCTTCTGTTCCTTGTTATTCAGATAAGCTTCACAAAAGCCGTTGAAAGGTCCTACGAAACAGTTATCTGCCCCGTTAAGGAACAAGCGTCTGTCAGCGTGTATACACATTTTCCCGTTTTTTTTGTTATGGGATATACGCTCCGAAAGCGTTTTGTAAAAAGCATATGCCACAGCAGAAGAAACATCTATTGAGCTTGCCTGACAATATGCTTTCAAACGAGCCGTCAAATCCTCATCAAGAACAAATGATGCCTCTCCGCGAGGAGTTCTGTTCTGAATATACTGATGTGATGCTTTTTTGTAATCTTCGGCGTTATATATGCGTGATTTCTTTTGCCAGGTACTGTCCAATTCCGCAGACAATTTATCCGTAAGCGGTGAATTAACCTCTACAGGAACCCGTGTTTCATTATCAAAAGTCACAACATCCGAAGGAACTACAGAGGATATCCCGTCACAACAAATCTGCGCAAAGCTTACAGCAAGCCGCAAGAGGGATTTGCAGTCGGTAACAAGTGTATGCCCTGCTATAACTATGTATCCGTCACAGGATAAATACACCGAAAACAGCCTATCAACAAAGTCAATTCCGCAAGACTGAAATTGTATTTTTATTTCATCAGCCGTGTTATCGGAAACCTGAAGATGAGGGTCTGCAACACCGGTAACAACAAAACATTCGCCGGTGTTATCAAGCTGTACCGCAGCAGTCAATAACGGCTCCTTCAAGGCAAGCACCTTTAAGGCTTTTGCGCAGGCCCCCGCAGAAAAACCGCTGATTTTACCGCTAAACACAACCGCATTATCAAATTCAAAAAGGCGGCCTCGCGTTAATCCGATTTTGTATCTTTCAGACATATTCGTCATCCCCTGTTACGGTATCCCGACGCATTATTTTTTCAATCATAGCTTGTTTAACGCCCCAAAGCTTGCCTGAAAAATCAACATAATATCTGTGGGGATTTTCAAAACGGACAACCTCCTCCCACAGAGAGGAAACCTGTTCATTGCAATAGGCTCTTATTTCATCAAGCGTGGGAGAGCTATACACCCTTTTGCCATCCTTAAAAATGGTTACAAGCATTTCACGGGCAACAAAGTTATCGACTGTCTTGCGTTTCCAAGTAAAATCGGGATCAAAAAGCGAATAAACCTTTTCATCGCTGAGGTTTTCATTATCAAGAGTAAGTACATCGGCAACTGCTTTACCCGATTCCATATCAAACAATCTCCACACACGCTTTGAACAAGGTGTGGTAATTTTATTAACATTATTACTGAGCATAATTGCAGGAATCTTTTCACCGTTCTTTTCAGTCTGGCAAAGCTTATAAACGCCATCCAGAACAGGTGATGACTGAGAGGTGATAAGCTTTTCACCCACAATAAAGGCGTCAATTTTAGCGCCCTGATTGAGCATGTCCTTAATAAGCACCTCATCAAGAGAATTAGAGGCATAAATATCACAATCAGGGAAGCCTGCCTCATCCAGCATACGGCGAGCCCTTTTCGACAAATAGGTCATATCACCGCTATCAATTATTACGCCTGCAGGACGCTGTCCTTTAGGTACAAGCACCTCGTTAAAAGCCTGAATGGCATTTTTTATACCGCTGTCGAGTGTATCATAGGTATCAACCAGCAAGGTGCCGTCCTCGCCGTGCTCCTCCAGGTATGCTTTAAAAGCCTCCAGCTCTGTATCAAACAGCTGAACCCAACCGTGACCCATCATCGTAGCAACAGGAACACCGTATTTAATGTGTGCAGGGAACAGCGATGTAGCCGAAATACCGCCAATATACGCTGCACGCGCACCATCAACCGCTGCATCAAAGCCATGGGCTCGGCGCGCACCCATTTCCACAACACGTCTGCCCGATGCCGCACGGGAAATACGATTACCCTTAGTGGCAATAAGCGTCTGATAATTTATGGTATTAAGCAGTAAGGTTTCAATAAGCTGAGCCTGAAGTGCAGGCCCCTGCACTTTAACAATGGGTTCGTTGGGGAAAACAGGAGTACCCTCAGGCATGGCATATATATCACATTTAAACTCAAAATTCTTAAGGTAGTTTACAAGCTTATCAGAAAAACCGCGGTCCGAAAGTATGCTCAAAAACTCTTCAGAGAAGCAAAGCCCCTCCAGCCTTTCGCAAAGCTGTTCAAGCCCTGCCATAATTGCATAACCGCCCTTATCGGGAAGTTCACGAAAAAACATATCAAAGGTAACAGATACATCCTCCATACCTGCCGAAAGCAAGCCCTCAGCCGTTGTAAGACAGTTATAATCAGCAAAAACATCTGCACAGAAGCCCATAACACACCTCGAAAGTTTTAATTTTACTAAATTATTCTATCACATAATGTCTTGTATATCAAATGTTTTTGAAAAAAAGACTCTCTTATTTCTTTTTCACCACAATAACACAAAAGTGTTGCAAAAAAAACAAAAATACCTCTTGAAAGCGAATTTGTGATGTGTTATAGTTATGGCAGGTAATTAAACCAGGCATATCACAAAATTCAACACAAGGGGGTTTCAGTATGAGAATAAGAAAACAGCCCATCGGCACAAAAAACATCTGCGGAACCAAGGTTGAAGAAAGAAGAAAAGCCATCGGTATGAAACAAAAGGATCTTCTTACACAGCTTCAAATCCGCGGTGTAGACCTTAATGCTTCAGGACTTTCAAAATTAGAGGGACAAATCCGTTCCGTGTGTGATACAGAGCTTATCGCACTCTCCGAAGTTCTGGGAGTATCCGTCAACTGGTTACTCGGACTGGAATAAAACTGATAAACCGACCACTTTGCTGTTACGGCAAGGTGGTCATTTTCATATTATATTAAAAGATGCAAACACTATTACGGACTATAGTGTTTGCATTTTGTCGAATTATGTGGTAAAATGTAGGAAAAGCACGAAAGGAGCACCTGCTATGATATGCAACAGAATGAAGCAATTCAGAGAATATAACAGTTTAGAACCCTTTGTTCTTGCGGATGCTCTGGGTATAAGCGTCGAAGAATACAATAGTTACGAAAGCGGCAAAGAACAGCCAAACATAACCATTATCCAAAAGCTTGCGCAATGCTACAAGGTATCTGTAGACGAGTTTTACGGCTACACACCGCGTCTGGTGCTCCATAACAAGGACACCAAACCCATTAATGATGATGACGATGTATCCGACAGGCTTTTAAAAATGTCCGACCTTTCCTGGGATGAATCCAAACTGATTTTGTACTACCGCAATCTTGACGAAAAAGATGATATTATAAAATCCATTCTCGAAAAAGAAGAAAACAAATAACAACAAGGGCTTTGACATTTGTCAAAGCCCTTGCTTATGTATAAATCAGAATTTAACGATTTCGCCCATCATACCGGGTATTGCGAAAGCAGCATTACTTTCATCTGTATCGATGTGCATTGCAGGAGCAAACTTTTCGCTTACGCGGCAAACAACATCACCGAAAATAAGGTTTCTGCCTTCAGACTCAATCTTTACGCCTACAACCTCTTTATCAGCAACGCCGAATTCAGCAGCTGCCTCAGGTGTAAGGTGGATGTGTCTTTTAGCAACAATAACGCCCTCTGCAAGCTCAACCTCGCCCTTAGGACCAACGAGCTTGCAAGCACCGCTGCCTGCTGTATCGCCACTCTCACGAACAGGTGCAACGCAACCGATTGAGCGTGCATCTGATGCAGAAATTTCAACCTGAGAAGCAGGTCTTGTGGGACCAAGGATAGAAACTGCAGGGAACTGACCCTTTGAGCCTACAACTGCAACGCGCTCTTCACAAGCAAACTGACCGGGCTGTGAAAGGTCTTTTTTGGGAGTAAGCTCGTAGCCTTCACCAAAGAGAATATCGAGATCCTCTCTTGATACATGCACGTGACGTGCAGATGTTTCAATAAGTACTTTTGACATAACAATCCTTCTTTCAAAATAATGCAGAGAACTCTGCAATATAAACATTCACAAAAAGCCCACTACATAAAGTGCACTCATTAGCCATATAATTATACACAACGGGTATGCTTTTTGTCAAGTAATACATAAATATATACATAATGTAATCCAATAAAAACTATTGAATGATTTTTGGTTTTGTGTTATCATTTGCTCATAATGATTATCACAGAAGGTGATTGTAGTGTCAGGCTTTTTCCAACAGATACTCGCTTTTTTCATGAGCATTATAACATTGATTCCGGCATTCGGTGGTCCGCGTGAGGTTAACAAAACCGACAGAAACCTTAATTTCACGTACCTTGAATACCCTGCAGAAGCAGTAAAACCGCTCAGTTCAGCAAACCTTACGGTAGACAGCTTCACAGCAAGAGCTGATGCAACGGGCGACGTTTACACACAAGCACAGGGATATACCGACATAAACGGCATTATTCCCTCTCCCTATTTTACAGCGCACATTGAAAATGTGAGAATACCTGTATATGCAACAACTGTTTTTGTTGGCACAACTCAACAAGGCGAGCTCCACTCTTACGCAGAGATGTATGTTGAAAACAGCTCGGACTTTGGTTTCAGTCTACAGCTTAACACTACATCATTCAGCATACAAAGCGTAAAAATCTTCCCTTCCGATAAATTTATGTCACATGTGTTTGCAAGCCATGTTTTCAATACACGCATAACAGATTACGGCACATACACCTTCTTATTCAATGGTGATGACCAGGCACACGCCTTTACCTTGTTTGTTAGACCTAAAGCCAATGATGAAGCAATAATTTCGAGCCTTGTTGACTCATGCGGTGCAGAAAATGTTCAGGTTTTCGAGCCGGGCTTATACCAAATTGACTACATCAGCATAACAAAAAGCAACTCTGCAATTTACCTTAAACCGGGTGCGTATTTAGTGGCAAACCACAAATACGACATCAACAGTGAAAGTGACGAAGCACTCTACGACGAAAGTGCCTCCTCCCAAAACGGTATAGGTCTTACACGATATCCTTTTATAAATGTTTACGGAGTTTCAAATGTCAAAATATATGGTTATGGTGTAATTGACCTTTCTCACCTTGACAGGCGCGAACGACGAGGCGTAGTTTTCACATTCTCTCAGAATATTGAGGTGAACGGACCCAAGATAATAAATGCCCCTGAATGGTCATTTATCACCTACCAATGTGACAATGTATCTGTTGTTAACACTGACATATTCGGTTACAGACAAAACTCGGATGCTTTTGCAATATGCAACTCGCGTAATGTCACCGTTACAAACAGCCTTTGCCGAAGTGGTGACGACCTGTTTGATGTAAAAACCCTTGGCGGTGACGAAAATGCCGTCAGCAGAAACGTAACCTTCACAAATTGCTACGCCTGGGCAGGTAAAGCACGTTGCTTCGGTATATGCGGTGAGGTTAACAGACCCATAAGTGACATTACATTCAAGAATTGTGAAGTTATTTACCACGATGCAACCTGGGACGAAAACAGAATTCCTGCACTTGCTATTATTGTTGAACAAAGCGGTGGCAGCATAAATAATGTAACGTACGAAAACATTAATGTTTATTGCGCAAAAGCAAGGGCAATCGGTTGCCTTGTTTATGGAGATACTGTTGAGAATATGAACATTTCAAACATCAAATACAAAAATGTTCAGTATACATCCGCACTTCCCAACAAGCTGTCCTCAAACAGTAAAACAACCAACACCATACAGGCATCGTTTGAGAACATTTATTGTAGCGGTATGCCTGTAACAACATTGGATTCAAGCTACTTTGTGTATGACAGCTACGCTAACATCACAATCTCCTGATAAAATCAAAAACACCATAAGGATAACAAAAACCACGATGAAATTCATCGTGGTTTTACTTATTCATATTTCAAGATTTTTTATGATGTTAGGTGAAAAATCCGCCTCATACGGTGTTTGATGTCCCACATCTGATATACAATAAAACTGCGAGACTTCCTTATGAGAAGTCTCGCAATACAGTAATTATTATTTTTGAATTGGCAAAAACAATTATTTATTCATTGCCTCTTCGATAGCAACTGCGCAAGCAACTGTCATACCAACCATGGGGTTGTTACCTGCACCGATAAGACCCATCATCTCAACGTGTGCGGGAACTGATGAAGAACCTGCAAACTGAGCATCTGAGTGCATACGGCCCATTGTATCTGTCATACCGTATGAAGCAGGACCTGCAGCCATATTATCGGGATGAAGTGTACGACCTGTCCCGCCACCTGATGCAACTGAGAAATACTTTTTGCCCTTTTCAACACACTCTTTCTTATATGTGCCTGCAACAGGATGCTGGAAACGAGTGGGGTTAGTTGAGTTACCTGTGATAGAAACGTCAACGCCCTCTTTCCACATAATTGCAACGCCTTCTGTTACGTCGTTAGCGCCGTAGCAGTTAACCTTTGCACGAAGACCGTCGGAGTATGCTTTACGGAAAACTTCCTTAACTTCACCTGTGTGGTAATCCATCTCTGTTTTAACATAAGTAAAGCCATTGATACGAGCAATAATTTGAGCAGCATCCTTACCAAGACCGTTAAGGATAACTCTGAGGGGATTCTTTCTTACCTTGTTTGCCTTTTCAGCAATACCGATAGCACCTTCAGCAGCAGCGAATGACTCGTGACCTGCAAGGAATGCGAAACACTCTGTTTCATCCTCAAGAAGCATCTTACCAAGGTTACCGTGACCCAGACCAACCTTTCTCTGGTCAGCAACTGAACCGGGGATACAGAAAGCCTGAAGACCTTCACCGATTGCTGCAGCAGCATCAGCAGCTCTTGTGCAACCCTTTTTGGTTGCGATTGCGCAACCTACTGTGTATGCCCACTTTGCATTTTCAAAGCAGATGGGCTGGATACCCTCTACAATTTTATAGGGGTCGAAGCCTTTGGCCTTGCAAATTTCGGCACACTCTTCAATAGTGTTGATGCCGTATTTATTGATAACTTCGAGAATCTGTTTCTCACGTCTGTTATATGATTCAAATAAAGCCATTGTTATACCTCCTTAGTCCTTTCTGGGGTCAACGATTTTAACAGCATCTGCAACACGGCCGTACTGACCTTTTGCTTTTTCAAATGCTGTGTTAGCATCGTCACCTGCCTTGATGAAATCCATCATTTTGCCGAAGTTTACGAACTGATAGCCGATGATTTCATCATCCTCGTTGAGAGCGAGACCTGTAACATAACCATCTGTCATTTCAAGATAACGGGGACCCTTTGCAAGGGTACCGTACATTGTACCAACCTGTGAACGAAGACCCTTACCCAAATCCTCAAGGCCTGCACCTACAACAAGGCCATCCTCTGAGAATGCAGACTGTGTACGACCGTAAACGATCTGAAGGAAGAGCTCTCTCATTGCTGTGTTGATAGCATCACAAACAAGGTCTGTATTAAGTGCTTCAAGGATTGTTCTGCCGGGAAGGATTTCAGAAGCCATAGCAGCTGAGTGTGTCATACCGGAGCAACCGATAGTCTCAACAAGAGCCTCCTGAATAACGCCCTCTTTAACATTAAGAGTGAGCTTACAGGTACCCTGCTGAGGTGCACACCAACCAATACCATGTGTAAAGCCTGAAATATCTTTGATTTCTTTAGCTTTCACCCACATTGCTTCTTCCGGAATGGGAGCAGCACCGTGAGCAACGCCCTGAGCGATAGGGCACATAGTTTCAACTTCATGTGAATACTTCATTAATTTTTGACTCCTTTCGGATGTTAATTTTTTACCGCTATATATTTTATTACATATTGTGCTTTAAGTCAAGTACATTCCGCCCTTATAACACCATAAAATATAAGATTTATCTACTTGTTTTTTATATATTTTTAATAAAAGGACTTGCTTTTTTATGGATACATTGTATAATATTAAATTGGTTTATAATTCCCTATTGAAAAGTATATATTTTATTATATATTCGTGCGAGGTAAGAAATGGTATTTTCAAGTCTTTTGTTTGTATATGCGTTCCTGCCGCTGTGCCTTGCGGTGTACGGATTTGCGCGCAACATCAAAGCTAAAAATATTGTTTTGCTCATATTCTCACTTTTTTTCTACACCTGGGGCGAGCCTGTATATGTGCTGTTGCTCATATTGATGACATTCAGCGATTGGCTGGTTGCTTTAGGTCTGGAAAAGTGCAGTGAGTCGGGCAAAAAAAGAAAACTGCTGCTGATACTTGCCTGTTTTGTAAACCTTGGTCTTATAGGTGTATTCAAATACACCGGCTTTCTGCTTACAAACATACAGAGCATTTTCGGAATCCCCGAGGTAATACCTGATATTATTTTGCCCATAGGTATCTCCTTTTACACATTCCAATTGCTTTCCTATGTGATTGATGTTTACCGAAAAGAGGTCCCTGCGCAAAAAAGCTTCTTCCTGTTATTGCTTTATTCAAGCCTTTTCCACCAATGTATTGCAGGACCCATTGTAAGGTACAAGGATGTTCAGCGTGAAATCACAGACCGCAAGCCCTTATCCTTAGAGGTAGTACAGGGTATAACCAGATTTACCATAGGTCTTGCAAAAAAAGCATTACTCGCTAACACCTGCGGAACATTGTCGGACACCCTTTTGGTTGCTGACACACTCATAGCAAGATCACCCGATGCTGCTCTTGTTGAGCTTTCGGGTCGTTCGGTTGCAGGTCTTTGGCTCGGTGTTTTGTTGTATATGCTCCAGATATACCTTGACTTTTCCGCCTACTCGGATATGGCTATAGGTATGGGTTGGATGATGGGCTTCCACTTCAAGGAGAACTTCAATTACCCCTATGCCGCAAAATCCGTAACAGATTTCTGGCGCAGATGGCACATATCATTAGGCTCTTTCTTCAGAGACTATGTCTACATTCCCCTTGGCGGTAACCGAAAAGGAGCATTCAGAACATACTTCAATATTTTGGTCGTATGGCTCCTTACAGGTTTGTGGCACGGCGCTTCCTGGAACTTTGTTCTATGGGGTCTTTTCTTCTGCGTTTTTCTGATTATTGAAAAGCTGGGTCTCATAAAAATCCTGAAGAAAATCCCTGCTCTTTTCTCACACATTTATTTACTTACGGTTGTATTCTTCGGTTGGATTCTTTTCAGATTCTCGGACTTCCGTTTTATCCCTGTTGTGTTAAAGGGTATGTTCGGTGCAAACGGCAATGCATTGACTGACTTTGAAACAAAAACACTTTTTATGGGTAACATTTACTTCATTGTTATTGCGTTAATTGCAGTTACACCGCTTGTAAAAAAGCTGTTCCTTAAACTTCGTCCACCCAGAAAAT
This sequence comes from Acutalibacteraceae bacterium, assembly GCA_045602985.1. Classification (GTDB taxonomy): domain Bacteria; phylum Bacillota; class Clostridia; order Oscillospirales; family Acutalibacteraceae; genus DTU089. The sequence continues at coordinate 10,516 of JAZULH010000070.1, forward strand.
ACCGTGTTCTCTGCTTTATGTACACTTTTGGGGAAACACTTTTACCGTTAATTCTGCTTTTACTGTCTACACTTTCCCTTGTAGGCGACAACTACAATCCTTTCTTATATTTCCAATTCTGATTACATACCTGTCGGAGGATGTTAAATGATTTACAACAAGCCGCGCGATGTTAAGCTGCGCGTGCTTCCCACAGTCAGCACCTTAATCAAAAAGGCTGACAACGTGAAGGGTAAATTCACTAAGGAAGCAAAAATTGACACCGACAAGTTAATATTGCCCAACGAGGCTGTGCCTGAAAACATTGCAGGTACGGCTCAGGTTGCTGTAGCAGAAAAAACGACCACACACTCCGCTTCACTTAATAGGGAAATCAAGGATAACGGTGACAAGGACTTTGACATTATTCTTAAAGAACCTGCAGGAGTAAGTGAGCCTGATGATATAATATTTGACCTTACCATGATGCCTGTCATAGACGGCATACCCATGCTAAGGTTACCTGATGAACCTTCATTCCCAACCCCCGAAAGCAACCACAAGGAAATTGTTTTTGCAGATACAAAAGATGTTCAGCCCAAGCTTCACGACACAAACGATAACTCTGAAAATGACGATATAATTAACCTTGCAGATATCCCGGATATAGAGGGCATCCCAATTCTGGAGTTGAAGCCTGTTGACCCTGAAAAAATACAGCTTTTGGAGGATTTTGTATATAAACCCGTAGTTCAAACACAGGAACGCTCCATACAAATCCCCACTCGCCCGGATACAGATACAGCAGAATCTGTTGCAGAAGAAGCCTTAACAGAAGAGGTTGCAGAGTTTGAAAAGGCTGTTGAAGTGCCTGTAACAGAGAAAGTTACAGACTTTGAAGAGGCTATCGAAGAACCTGTAACAGAAGAAGTTACGGAGTCTGAAGAGGCTGTCGAAGAGTCTGCAACAGAAGAAGTTGCAGAGCTTGAAGAAGCTGTCGAAGTGCCTGTAACAGAAGAATCTGCGGACTTTGAAGAGGTTGCCAAAGAGCCTGTATCACAAGATAATACAGAAGAAGAAAAAACAGTCTCCACACCTGCTTTTGTCAAACAAAAAAGCAAGCAAGGAAGAAAAACGAAAAAGAAAGAAAAGCAACAAAAGAATAAACCTGAGAAAAAAGAAAAGAAAAACACTGTTGCGACTGAAATTAAAAAAGAAGCACAGGCCGCAGAAACAACACCTCAAAAGAAAAAAGAGAAAAAGTCGAAGCCTGTCATAACCAACAAGCGCAGATATTTCAGAAAAAAAGGTGTAAGGCTTAAGCTACGTCTTATATCCGCACACGAAAGCAGAGTGCAGAAGCGCAAGAAAAAAGGCGATAAATTCGGAAGAACACGCAAGCTTAAGGTTGCATCATTCTTCCTTATGCTGTACGCAGGTACAGTCTTAGCCTTTATAATCCCATTGCGTCCTTCATACTCGGAAACCGAAAAACGACAGCTTACCGAATTCCCTGAATTTTCGGTAAAAGCACTCGCCTCCGGTGATTACTTTGCAGATATTGATACCTGGTTTTCGGATACCTTCCCTTTCCGTGAAATACTGACCGAAGCAGACACCATATTAAAATCCCTCTACGGCAGAGATACAGTAACAATTCACGGTGATGTTGACACAGGTGACGAAATTCCTGATACACCATTAGCGGTTGTTCCCGAGAAAAAACCGGAGCCTCAAGTAACCGAACCCGTTACTATGCCCGACAACAAGGAGCTCAACGAGGATAATGGTGACCCGAATGCAGTAAAACCCGATATTGAGGTACAATCGCTTGACGCTATAGTAGTTGCCGGTGACAGCGCATACGAGTATTACAGCTTTTCACAGGATGTTGCACCACGTTTTATAGATTGTGTAAACAAGCTTGACGGTATTGTAAACCCCACAGGCAAGGTCTACGCAATGATTGCACCGACAAGCACAGATATAACTCTTAACGATGCTCTGCGTGCTGAAATAAACTCCGCAAATCAGGAAAAGGCGTTGAAGTATTTTAACGCTTCATTTAAAAATACGGTTGCCGTTGACGGCATATACGAGGCAGAGCGTTTGCACCGTGACGAATACACATACTTCCGCACAGACCACCATTGGACTGCCCTGGGCGCTTACTATGCTTACGAGCAATGGGCAACGGAAAAGGGCATTGAACCAATCCCCTTGACCAAGTACAAAACACAAAGGTTTGATAACTTTATAGGTACATTCTATTCAAGCTCAGGCAAGAAGCCCGAACTCAAAAAGAATCCCGACTATGTTACGGCATACCTGCCCTTCAACAAGGTTACCTGTACCATTTCCGACTCTCCCACCTACCCCGGTTTTGAGTGGAATATCATTACAGATGTAACAGAGCATAGCGCAGGCTCAAAGTACCTGACATTCATCGGCGGTGACAACGCGATCACAACCATTACAAACCTTGACAACCCGCAGGGAGAGTCCTGTATTGTAATTAAGGACAGCTTCGGCAATGCTTTTGTCCCCTTCCTTATTCCGCATTACAGCACAATTTATGTTATTGATCCCCGACATTATGAGGGCTCACTATCAAGCTTCTGCGAGGGCAAGCAAATCAATGATGTGATTTTCCTCGCCAACATTTCCACAACGCGCAACTATATTTTCCTTGATCACTTAGAAAACCTGGTTAAATAGGATGACTCAAATGACATACATCAACTCCTTTAAAAAGGGTCTTAAGGATGGTATCCCCATTTGCCTCGGTTACTTTTCGGTATCATTTGCATTTGGTATTTTCACCGTCGAAAGCGGTCTTACTGTATGGCAGGCTGTACTTATCTCCCTTCTGAACCTGACATCGGCAGGACAATTGGCAGGTGTACCCATAATGGCAAATGGCGGTACTCTTGCAGAATTGGCACTATCTCAGCTTGTAATAAACTCCCGTTACTCTCTTATGTCTGTTTCCCTGGCACAAAAGCTGTCGCCAAAAGTCAGTTTTTTTGAAAAATTGTTTGTGTCTTACGGTAACACAGATGAGATTTTCGCAGTTTCTGTTTCTAACAACGGTGAGCTGGGAACCCGATATATGGCGGGACTTATGTTATTGCCGATTGTCGGTTGGACCTCAGGCACCCTTTTAGGCGCAGTTGCAGGTAATATACTTCCGGCAATAGTAGCATCTGCTCTGGGACTTGCCATTTATGCTATGTTTATTGCAATAGTTGTTCCTGTCGCAAAAAAGGAAAAAGCAACTGCCTTGTGCATTGCAATATCCATTGCTTTGAGCTGTGTTTTCAGATTTATTCCTGCTCTGTCCAAGGTTCCCTCAGGATTTACAGTCATTATATGCGCCGTTGTTGCAAGTGCAATATTTGCAATAATAGCCCCCATAAGAGCTGATGAGGAGGTGCAGGATAATGGATAACACCAGGTTCTTTATTTATCTTTTTGTTATGGCAGGTGTAACCTACCTGGTCAGAATGATACCTATGGTGCTCATTAAAGAGAAAATCAAGAACAGATTTATACTCTCTTTTCTACACTACATCCCCTACACCGTTCTTAGTGCAATGACAGTGCCTGCTTGCTTTTATGCAACAGACAGTCCGATATCTGCCGTTGCAGGGTTTGTAATTGCTGTTATTGCCTCACTTTTAGAGCGCACTCTTATTCAGGTTGCAGTAATATCCTGCGCAGGAGTTTTTCTGACAGAATTTGTTTTAACTTTAATATAACCACAAAAAATGGTGGCACTCCATAAGGAGCGTCACCATTTTATAATGCCTTGAAGACATATCCCACGGAGTGAGCATAATCAATAATGTCACCCAACGCCTCCGCATTATCGGGAGAAACCGCGTGCAGTAGAAGAACACAGCCCGGATGAAGACGTGATGTAACAGTGTCGAAAGCGTACTGCTTACCCTTCGGATTTTTTACATCCCAATCTGCATAGGCGCTGGACCAGAACACAGATTTAAAACCGCAGTTTTGCACTAAATCAAGCGCGCTGACGGAACAAGCACCTTCGGGGAAACGAAAAAAAGGTGAAGAATAACCGAAATTTTGACGCAAATAGTTGTCCAGACCCTGCAACTCCTCTGCCATACGTGCACGACTGAGGGCAGAAAAATCAGGATGTGTTACAGAATGGTTGCCAACAGTATGCCCCTCATTAATCATGCGTGCCACAAGTTGGGGGCTTGACTTTACGTGGTCCAATGTAACAAAAAATGCCGCGGTAACTTTTTTATCACGCAAGGTATTCAGTATTTTTTCCGTACAACCATTTTCATAACCGCAATCAAAGGTCAGGTAAATACACTTCTCACCGCTTGTATCCAGACACATCGCACCGTACTGCTCATAGAGCTTTTGGTTATTGACAGATATCTCATGGGGTTTGCCCTGAGTTGATACACCAAAGCTATGCTCTATTTTTTCCTCACTCAATCCCCTTGCATTTTGCGGGTCAATAACAGGCAACTGTATTTCAGGTAAGGGTTCAAGACCTGTATAGGTTTTATCTGTACCTGTATTTTTACCATAAATTGCTTTTAGAGGCTTTACAGGGTTATCCATAGGTGACGGGTCAGGCACGGAGGTTGTTGACGGTGAAGCAGTTGACTGTGTTTCTTTGGTGGTTTCAGTGGATGTAACCACCTCTGAAGAGGGCGTTGTGTCAGTACCCTCTGTTTTTCCGTTACAGCCTGTTGCACATAGAATTATGCTTATACAAAGAAAAGCTGCTGCTATTTTTTTCACATATATTCACTCCTTTAAAATGCCGCAAGCGTATGCTTGCGGCAGACAGGCATTTTTAATTAAATGCACTCATAATACCGTCCATAGCCTTAAGCGATTTTTTTGCCATTTTTTTCATCTTTGACTTAGGACTGTTTTTCATACTGACAATACCTGCAGTAACAGCCGCCGCAACACCTACCGCCATTGCTGCGCTGCCCAGTTTTGCCATATCCTGTGTTTTCATTGTCATTTTCGCACCTCCGTTTTTTTAGTGCAATAAAGCACCGTTTTTATTTTGTGCAACAAACATTTTTATATCAATTATATAATTTGGAATTAAAAGAAAACTATTTTTTCTATGTTCGTGACATAAAAAAAACGACTCAAATACTTCCAAAAATCCGTTTTTTTTTATATAATATACAAACGATAATAAAAGGAGGCACAATATATGGAAAATCAAAAAAGACTTATTGCTATCAATGATATTTCAGGTTTCGGCAAATGCTCCCTTACTGTGGCTTTACCCATAATCTCTGCCGCAGGTATCGAAACAATCTGTATGCCTACAGCCGTGCTTTCAACTCACACAGGCGGCTTCACAGGCTACACATACCGTGACCTCACTTCTGATATGCCTGATATGGGCAAGCATTGGAAATCTATTGACCTGCAGCCCGATGCTGTTTATTCCGGGTTTTTAGGCTCATTTGAACAGATTGACATTGTGAAAAAAATTGCTGATGACTTCAAAAGGGACGATAACCTTTTTATAGCCGATCCATGTATGGCAGACCACGGCAAAATGTATATTCTTTTTGACCGTAAATTCGCAAAGGAAATGGCTTCCCTGTGTGCAAAGGCAGATATTATTCTGCCCAATATCACCGAAGCCTGCTTTATGGTTGACGAGGAGTTTGTTGACGGTGTACAAACCAAGGAATATATAGAAAACCTTATGAACAAGCTACTTGATATGGGTTCAAAAAATGTTATTCTCACAGGAGTTAGCTTTGAAGAATCCAAATTAGGTGCCGCCTGTATGGGTGAGGACAGAATCCCCCACTACTATTTTGAAAACAGACTTGAGGGTACATACCACGGCACGGGCGATGTTTTCGCAAGCTCATTTTGCGGTGCTCTATTAAACAACTTCAGCCTTCAAGATGCAATGGCAATCGCAGTCAGATTTGTTTGTGATTGCATCAAAAGAACTCAGGCGATGGACAACCCCATCAAATACGGTGTTGATTTTGAACGGGGAATTCCATTCTATATAAAGGAGCTTGGCAAGGTATGAGTGAACTTAACATTGTCCTTGTAGAGCCTGAAATACCCCAAAACACAGGTAACATTGCACGTACCTGTGCTGCTACAGGAGCGCGACTTCACATAGTAAAGCCCATGGGATTTACTATTGATGACAAAAAGCTCAAGCGCGCCGGGTTAGATTACTGGTACCTGCTCGACCTGACTTACTACGAAAATATGGACGATTTTTTCAACAAAAATCCTAACGGCAGCTATTTCTTTTTTACAACAAAAGCAAGGCAAGCTCATTCGGACGTTAAATATCCTGATAACTCGTACCTGATTTTCGGCAAGGAAACAAAAGGATTACCGGAGGAATTACTCCTAAGGCACCCCGATGAGTGTGTGCGCATACCAATGATTGACGATGCACGCAGTTTAAACCTGTCAAACTCTGTTGCCATTGGCGTATACGAGGCACTCAGACAGATGGACTACCCTACCCTGCAGAATAAAGGACAGCTCCACAACCATAATTGGGATGAAGTATAAAAACAGACACTTATATATTATACCCTTAAAGGAAAAAGCAGAAACGAAACTCGTTTCTGCTTTTTAATTACTATCCTCAAAAGTACAACCCTTAAGTATCTGCTTTCTTAATATGTAACTTCATCTATGGGCATTGATGCAACGGCGTTAAGTGTAAGATCTGCCGTTTTTCCGTCCAGGTACTCATAATAACCTTGTGATGCTATCATTGCCGCATTGTCACCACAATATTTAAGTTGGGGCATATACAGCTTGAATCCGTGCCTTTCACATTCCTCTGCCATAACACGGCGTAATCTTGAGTTTGCGGAAACACCGCCTGCAAGAACTATGGTTGTTGCCCCTGTGTCCCTTGCCGCTGTTATTGTATGGGAAACAAGCAAACCCGTTACAGCCTTTATGAAGGAAGCGCCCAAATCCTCAGGCTTTACCTGTTCACCCTTTTGGGTTGCGTTGTGAACAAGATTTACCGCAAAGGTTTTTAACCCGGAAAAGCTGAAATCATACTTACTGTCGGCAACCTTAGGAGTAGGAAATTTATATTTATTTTCATCCCCGTCCTTTGATATTTTATCAAGGTTTACACCGCCCGGGTAGGGCAAGCCCACCGTACGTGCCGCCTTATCCATTGCCTCACCTGCGGCATCGTCACGGGTTCTGCCGATAACACAGAAATCCGTATATGATTTAACATTTATAATATGACTGTGACCGCCCGATACCACAAGTGCAAGAAACGGCGGTTTTATGCTCTCATCCGAAATATAGTTTGCGGCTATGTGTCCGCGCAAATGGTGAACAGGTACCAATGGCAGTCCCGTTGAAAGCGACACACCCTTGGCATAATTAACACCTACAAGCAGGGCACCTATAAGTCCCGGTGCGTATGTAACTGCAAGTGCATCGATATCCTCCAATGTGCAGTTTGCATCTGCAAGTGCCTTATCTATCACACCGCAAATTGCCTCAGTATGACGTCGCGATGCAATCTCAGGCACAACTCCGCCGTATATTTTATGCTCCTCAACCTGAGAGGCAATTACATTTGAAAGAACAACTCTGCCATCCTCTACAACAGATGCAGCTGTTTCGTCACAAGAACTTTCTATACCTAAAATTTTCATACTTCACCGTCCGTACAAGTATATGTCATCAAAATTGCATCCTCTTTGGGATTTTCGTAAAAATTTTTGCGCTCGCCTACTGCTCTGAACCCCATTTTACTGTACAAATTCCTTGCAGGAGCATTGCTTTTGCGCACCTCAAGTGTAACAAACAAGCCCTTCTCATCCTTAGTGTACTCTTTCAAAAAGCCCACAAGCAATGCACCAAGACCTTGCTTCCTGTAATCGGGAGAAACAGCAACATTGGTAATATATACTTCTCCCAACACATTGTGGGCACCTATATAACCGCAGGCAACATCATCCTTCACACATACAAAGAAACGTCCGTTTGGGTTGTGCAGCTCTTCACGCAGAGCATTTTCACTCCAGGGTGTGGAAAAGCACTGTTTTTCTATTGCAGCAAGAGGAACAATGTGTTCCTCGCTCATTTTTTCTATCCGAACATTCATCATTTTGTATCGTACCATGTTTTGCCACAGGCAACCTCTACAGTAAAGGGAACAACCATTTTACAAGCACCCTCCATTGTTTCCTTCAACAAGGCGGCAACTGCCTGAGCATCCTCTTCCGGTGTTTCTATAATAAGCTCGTCGTGAACCTGCATAATAAGCTTTGCACGCGGAAAATCAGATTTAAGCCTGTCATACACCCGTATCATTGCTATTTTAATAATATCTGCCGCTGTACCCTGAATGGGCATATTCATTGCAACACGCTCACCAAAGGCACGGCGGATTGCATTGGATTCGTTAAGCTCAGGCAAATATCTGCGCCTGCCGAAGTAGGTTTCCGCATAGCCTTTTTCCTTAGCGGATTTTTTTGAATTATCCATAAAAGCGGCAACACCTGAATAATTAGCAAGGTAACCCTTTATATAACGGTCTGCTTCAACAACAGATGTACCTATATCCTGCGACAAGGAAAAAGCACCAATACCATATACTATACCGAAGTTTACCGCCTTCGCCTTACGACGATCTGCAGAGGTCACCTCTGCCAGAGGTATTCCCATAACCTGTGATGCTGTAATGGAGTGAATATCATCACCGTTTATAAAGGCGTTTATCATATTTTCATCATTGGCAAGTGCTGCCAGAACACGCAGTTCAATCTGAGAATAGTCAGCATCCACAAGGACACAGCCATCTTTAGCAACGAAGAAACGGCGCAGTTCCCTGCCGAGCTCCGTCCTGACAGGAATATTCTGCAGGTTAGGCTCTGCTGATGAAATTCTACCTGTACGTGTTTCTGTCTGATTCAATGTTGAATGAATCCTACCATCATTATCTATAACCTTTAAAAGCCCGTCACAATATGTGGACTTGAGCTTTGATAATGCTCTGTACTCCAGAATCTCGTTTATAATGGGATGCTTATCCCTGAGACCTTCAAGAACATCGGCATTTGTGGAATAACCGCTTTTGGTTTTCTTGCCGTGAGGCAAATTCAGCTTATCCTCCGAGAAAAGCACCTCGCTCAGCTGCTTGGGAGAATTAAGATTAAACTCACAGCCTGCCATCTGATAAACTTTGTTAAGGGCTTCCTCAAGACGTGTTGCAATTTTAAGCGAATATTGCTCAATACCCTGCTTATCAACATAAAAGCCCTCGCGTTCCATTGATGCCAGAACACGAGCAAGCGGTAGCTCGATTTCCTCCAAAAGCTTTTGCTGGTTATTCTCCTGCACCGCGGCGATAAGCTTTAAGCTTAACGCTTCAATAACCGCGGCTGAATCAACATATACTTTTTCACTTTCGTAAAACTCTGACATATCACCTCTGTCAATTTTAACACTATTCAAGGAATACGCGCCTGCCAATGCAGAAACAGAATAATCACTTGAATTCGGATTCAAAAGATACGCGGCAAGAGATGTATCAAGCTTTATATTATTGAGTTCAATACCGCTTGAATCACAAAAGCTATATAAGCTTTTTGAATCATCGGTGTATTTTTCTATTGTACTGTCGCCAAAAAAGGAAGCAGCAAACGACAGGAACATAAAGTCCGAATTCTGAACTGCAGTAACACCCTGAGGGGTTTTAAAAAGCATGTAATCAATACCGCAATCGTTGTATTTGACGGTAAAATACGCCTTACCTGTATTTTTAAACGAGTCAAGAAGAGCGTCATAATCATTTGACCCGGTCAACATAACAGTTTTTGCTTTACTTTCGTCAACCACCTGTTCACTGCTGAAATTCAGTTTTTTCAGTATTTTGAACATTTCCAGAGAGGAAAGCAGATTTGATGCCTTGACTGTATCGGGTGTCCTGAGCTTATATAAATCCAAGTCCGTTTCAATAGGGGCATCAAGACAGATTCTGCCCAAATCCTTGCTCAGGAACGCATTATCGCGCGAGGCTTCAAGCTTGACCTTCATACCGGGTTTTATATCTAAATCTGCAAGGTTTTCGTAAATGTGCTCAATTGAACCGAATTGTCTTATCAGTTCCCCTGCACCCTTTTCACCAATACCTGCAACACCGGGAATATTATCCGATGTATCACCCTGTATGGCTTTAATATCAATAAGCTGATTCGGTGTTACACCATACACCTCATTGATTTTCGCAATATCATATTTAACGGTAACAGACTGACCCATTTTGGTAGTTGTAAGCAAAACATTAACATTATCCCTTACAAGCTGCAGACTGTCACGGTCACCTGTGAGAATATAGCAGAAATCACCTTCGCCGCATCGGGCAGAAAGTGTACCTAAAATATCGTCCGCTTCATAGCCGGGTTTTTCAACAACAGTATAGCCCAGGTAGCCCAAAAGCTCCTTAAGAGTGGGAAACTGTTCAATAAGCTCTGCAGGTGCAGGCTTGCGTGTACCCTTATACTCGCCATACATTTCATGACGGAATGTGGGATGATTTACATCAAATGCAACAGCCACAGCATCGGGCGAATACTCCTCCATCATACCAAGAAGAATGTTCATAAAACCAAAAATACCGTTTGTAAACTTACCATCCTTGGTGGTGAGCATACGTATGCCGTAGAAAGCACGGTTCAATATTGAGTTACCGTCTATTACAAGTAGTTTCATAATTACCTCACAGATTGAGTGTTTCTAAGGTTACAAAATGATAACCGTTCTGGGAAAGATAGTTTTCTTCATCCAGCGCTCTGAGACAACCGAGTGCCGCCGCGTGAGTAGTGTTGCCGGGAATCTGAACCTTTATGCCTGTAGACTCAGATATGTACTTATCCAATCCATACATATTTGACATACCTCCGCAAAGGAATATGCCATCATCGGTAATATCCTTTACAAGCTCAGGTGGGGTTATTTCCAATACGCTTTTTATGGCATTGGTTATTTCATCAATACTATCGCGTATTGCGTAATTAATTTCCTGTGCTGTAACCTCAAAGAATAAAGGCATTCCGCTTGACATATCCTTACCCTTGGCAATTGCGGCAATAGTTTCATCACGCATTTTTGCACCGCCTAATATATGCTTAAGCCTGCGTGCGGTGAGTCTGCCCACAGCCACACCCCTGTTGGCTTTAAGGTAGGTTTTTATTATTTTATCAAAATCATTTCCGCCTATGGGAACACTTTTTGCCACAGCAATACTGCCCATTGTTATTACAGCAACACCTGTTGTACCTGCACCTACATCAACAACCATGGTTCCGTACGGCTTGTCTGTCATTACACCCATACCCAAGGCTGCTGCAAGAGGCTCTTCAATAAGAGTTGCTCTGCCTGCCCCTGCACGGAGAATACAACCTAAAATGTTACGTTTTTCAAGGTTAGTTATGCCTGCAGGCATAGTGGCTACTACAGTAGGTTTAAATATTTTATTTTTACAGATACGTTCAATAAATGCTCTCAACAGCTTTTCGGTACTTTCAAGCTCGGATACACCACCGCTTATAAGGGGACGCACAAGCTTAATTGCATCAGGGCAACGCCCTGTCATATCCGCCGCCTTCTGTCCTGCTTCAAGAACAATACCTGTTTCACGCTCAAGTGCCACAACCGCAGGCTCACAAAGGATAACACCCTTGCCCTCTACTGCGGCGGTAACATAGCCTGTACCGATATCAAGACCGATTTTTAAACCTACCATTACTGCACCACACAATCAAAAGATTTTGTATCATTTTATTATACACCCACAAAGCCCGTTTGTAAATAACAAGAAGTTAAAATAATATGTTTACAAAACCCCTCATTTATTGTACAATGAATGAGACAATACTAACAGGAGGTTCACTATGGCAGGTGTTAAAAATTCCAAATTAAAGCTTCTGTATCTTGCAGAAATTCTTGAAAAGAAAACTGACGAAAACAACTATATATCAGCTACAGCCCTTTGCGATGAGCTTTCAAAACTGGGTATCCCTGCAGAAAGGAAATCAATATACAAGGATATTGATGTACTGAGAGAATACGGCTACGACATTATCCATAACGGCTCGCGCAGTACAGGCGGATACTTTATGGGGGCACGCAGGTTTGAGCTGGCAGAAATACGACTTCTGTCTGATGCGGTACAGGCAGCAAACTTTATATCACAGAAAAAAACTAACGAGCTTGTTGATAAAATAGAAAGCTTTGCAAGTGACAAGCAAGCAAAGATTTTACATTCCCAGGTTTATGTTGACAAACGCCCAAAATGCAAAAACGAGGAGATTTTTTACACAATAAGTGCCCTCGACGAAGCTATTACCAAGGGAGTTAAAGTAACATTCACCTACACAAAAAGGAAAATCACAGACGAATTCAAAACAACAAAAGAGGAAAAAAACTTTAAGGTTTCTCCCTACGCGCTGATTTGGTCAAACGACCACTATTATGTTGTGTGTAACAATGAAAAATATGACAATTTAATGCATCTGCGAATAGACAGAATAAAAAAGGTCACGTTAACCGATGAAAGCTTACGCCATTTTTCCGAGGTTTCGGATTACAAGCGCAGCTTTGACTCTGCAGACTATGCAGGAAAGCTTTTTAATATGTACAGCGGCGAACCGAAGCCCATTGAGCTGGTGTGTGAAAACAATCTGCTGGATACAATGCTTGACCGTTTCGGCGAAAACACCCGAATACAAAAGGTTGATGATGAGCATTTCCTGCTACGCACAAATGCCGCAGTAAGTGACGGTCTGGCGGCGTGGGTTCTGCAATTCGGAGGCAGAGTCAGAGTACGCACACCTAATGATCTGATTTACACAATAAAGCTTAAGGCACAGGAAATACTGGACAGTTACAAATAAAACAACGAGCGACTGAAGAAGTCGCTCGTTTAAATTTTATTGTGCAGTTGTAAGTGCTACATAAGCACCTGCATCTTTATCGTAATAATAATCTGCATTTTCGCTTATGCCGAACTGAACGCCTGTCTCCTCACCTGACTTGGTATAAAGTAAAACTATATTAATGGGTGTACCGTCAGAAGTAAAGCCACTACGCTCTGTAACAACAAATACATATTCTGTAAGCCTGTTTGCAAGACCAAGTGAGGTTATGTCATAATCAGCAAAACGCTCTTGCAATGCCGCATTATTGCCCTTGTGGTACTGGAATGTAATTTCAGGGTCATCGGGAATAGGTGTTGTGGTTTCAACAGGTGCCTGTGTTTCTGCCACGGAACCATCCTCGGATGTAACCTGTACAGGAGCGGTTGTTGCGTTATTATCAGCACTATCGCTCACAATGGGAACGTATTTGTTCTGCTTGGCATCGAACTTGTAATTCTTTCCGTCCACAATCATAAATACGCCTGATGCAGGACTATCTTTGCCTGCTTCGGGGTCAAATGCCTCAATTTTTACACCTGCGACACCCTCAAATTTGGTGCCCTGTATAGTAATGTTGTATTCCTCAATATCTTTATCAAGTCCAAGCTGCTCTTTGGTGTAAGCACCGAGAATAACCTTTGCGGCATCGGCATCCATATCAACAGAAAAATTTCCGCCCTCTATCTGGATAACGGTTTGTTCGGTAACATCTCCACCAAAAAGACTGCCACCACCGCCACAAGCGGAAAGTGCAAGCACACACACCAACGCAGTTATAATCAGAACAAATTTTTTCATAAAAAATCTCCTATCAGAGTAATATCAATAAATATACAACTAAAATATACCCTTTTCGGAGTGTTTTGTCAACTGCTACCGTTTAGAAATAATTGCCTCCCGTTTGTATTTTTCCCGGGTTGCTATACCGCCTCTTATATGCCGTTCCTCTTTATTGTCATCAAGAACCTTGCGGACCTCATAAAAAAGCTCAGGGTTAATTTTGCGCAAACGCTTCGTTACATCGCTGTGGACAGTTGATTTTGATATGCCGAATTTTTTGGCTGCGCCCCTGACGGTTGCATTGCTGTCTGCTATGTATCTGCCTAATTTAACGGCTCTGTCCTCATAATCACTATACATAAAAAATCCTCCCATAGAGTTCTATAGAACTATATGAGAGGGAATTTTTATTTATGACTTGTACTTATTTTTTGGACTCGTTTTCTTTAATCCAATCAACCATATCCTTAACGGATTTTTCAACGCTCATAGGATTATAATCAAGCTCACGCTTTGCCTTTTCAATGGAGAAATTGCAGTTGGACATAAGCTTACGGATTGAATATCTTGTAAACAAAGGTGTCTTCTTTGCCACTTTATAGAAAACCTCTGCTGCAGGTGCAACTGCTTTAGCAAAACCGTAAGAAAGCGGAATCTTGGGAGCCTTTTTGCCACAAGCCTTTGCAGTAGCAGCAATAAAGTCCGCAACAGAAATCTTTTCACCACAAAGTATGTAGCACTCACCCTTGCCGCCCTGCTTTGCCGCCATATACATACCATGGGCAACATCGCGTATATCAACAAAGTTATATGCACCGAATGAAAGTGTTACGGGGAAAATGCCGTTCACAAACATTCTCACCATTTCACCAACATTGGACTTTTTGAAGTCATAGGGGCCAAGACAAGCACCGGGGTGTGTAACAACTGCATCAATTTTGCCTGCTCTAACCTCATCAAGAACAAACTGTGTTGCGGTTGCTTTGGTTTTTGCGTATGTACCCTCAAGGTTTTCTGTGGGGAAGTTGTCAATCTCTGTCATAAGCTGATCATCGGGAAGAGGCTCAAAAGCATCGACAGATGAAGCATAAATAAGACGACGGACACCCTTTTCCTCACAAGCCTGAACAACATTTTTTGTACCGCCGACATTAACATTCCATATCATATCCTCCTGATCAGCGTTAATGTCTATAATGCCTGCAAGGTGATAAACAACATCCACACCTTCAAAAGCAGCACGGAGCTGGTCAAGGTTTGTAACGTCACCATAAACCTTTTCACATTCAATTCCGTCAAACTGCTTGCTGTCTTTTCTGATAAGTATGCGTACCTTTTCGCCGCTGTCAACAAGCTCCTTTAAAAGAGCATAGCCAATATGGCCTGTTGCACCTGTTATAAGACTGATTTTGTCGCTCATATTCTTACCCTTTCACTTAATGGGACTGCACAAGCAGTCCCATTACATTAGTACTTTGATTTTTATATTTGTTTCAGGCTCCCTGTCATTTTACACTTATAAGCACATATAAGCATACTCTGCAGGTACTGTAAAAAGCCATGGTGCCCGGGACAACAAAAACAGGTTATTCACCCTTCATTTCGAGAAGCTTAACCGTACCGTCATAAGCTGCCTGTGAAACCTTGATTGAATCAAAAATCGCTGCTTTGATATCATCATCTGTTGCACCTAACTCTTTGGCAAAACGATCGGGAATGAAAAGGTTAACATCCATAATATCTGCAAGTCCGTCAACATCAATACCACTTTCGATACCCTTTGCGGCATATTCTTTCTTAACACCGCCAAGACCCATACGCATCATCCATGGTGCTACGCTGATAACCTTGCGGTTGTCGCCCATACCTCTTGCAGCATAAACGATTTTAAGAAACTCTTTCCAGGTAAGGTTGTACATACTGATGGGCCATGCCTTTGCGCCCTTTGATTTTTCAGCGGCACCAACGATAACCTCACCAACCTGACGAACTGTAAGCATTGCTGTACCGCCGCCCGGATACATTGTGAAGGGAAGCTTATCCATACGCTTAATCTGCTCAATAAGAATAACCCAAACAGGCTTTCTGCCCGGCTGAGTGCCAAAGATATAGGGAAGCTCAAGCACAGATACATCGAAGCTGTCGTCTGCAAATGAGAAGGCAACCTTTTCCTGGTCGATACGGCTTCTGATGTAGGGATGCTTCTTTGTGAGATCCATATCGGGGCGCTCTTTTGCAAGATATGCAAAGTAAGAGCCGAGAACAACAGCACTCTTCATACCAACCTCTTTACAAAGAGGAAGAATCCTCTCAAGGGGCTGAATATTGTATTTGTAGTATGCATCGTAAACAGGTGCAGGGAACTCTACACGCTCGTCAATACCTGCGGCAAACACGAAGCAATCGTGACCTTTAAGGAGTTCACGGATTTCGTCATCAGTTTTTTCGTAGATATTGCACATTTCAAGCTTCATTTCCTTAGGAATAGGTGCTCCCTCGGGAAGCGGAGGCAAAGCAACACTTGTTACCTCGTGTCCTCTTTCAATAAATATTCTTGCAGCCTCACAGCCAAGAAGGCCTGTGCCACCAATCATAAAAATCTTCATTCTGTAACCTTCTCCTTAAAGTTGTCGAAAATTTCAGGACCATATACATTGTTTTCGCCCTGACGATCCCAAACCTGTGCAAAGAAAGGATTGATTCTTGCTTCTTCGTCATAGTTCCAGGGCCAGGGAAGCCCTGCAGGACACCAATGACCCCCCTTAAGAACAAGGTTGGGTGACATTTCAAACTCGTTGCCACGTGCACTCTTCCACTTAACGGGTGTGTACATATCAACAATCTCTGTTGCAAGACACTCACCACCACGGAATTCTGCGGCCTTTTTAAGATCCTCGAGAGTAAGTGAATCGAAATCCTTGCTCTCATCATAACCATGGTCAAGAACAACAACATCATCTGCTGTTTTCTTCTTTGAGGGGATGATAATTTCAAAATCATTCCAGTTACGAGGAAGCTTTTCGTATTCCTCTATACTGCCGTAGTAAGCTTTCATTCTTACGTCGACTTTATTCTCTGCCCACCAGAGTGTACCATACTCGGGTGTTTCGGCAATTTTCTTCATCCAGAGCTTTTTGAGAATAGGTGCAAAAGGCTTTGCAAGGAAGGCGAGTTTGTAGAATGACTCAACCTTATTCATCATGCTCTTGAAGTAATCTTTAACAGGAATATTGGCACGGAAGTGACAATATTTTTCAAGCTCGTCGCCATCGTAATACCACTGACCGTGGAAGTTACGAGTTGTAAACCAGTGGGGATCAAAGAGCTTTTTGGGTGAACCGAGACCCAATGTACCAAGAAGGAGGTCTTCAAACTCATAGTTTGTGATTCTATACTCCTCACCTGAACCGATATTGTAGAATCTTCTCCAGAATTCCTCGGGAATGTCATCACCGCAGACATTAGCAAGAAGACGACCTGAATCTTCAACTGTTGCCCACTCAAGCATACCGTTAATCGGAACGTGATACATAATAGGCTCAAGATTCTTAAGAATTGCAGGATAAAGAATACCTGACTGACGAAGTGATACCCAATGCTTAAGACCTGATTCTGCGAAAACAGCCTCTGCCTTAATCTTGCTGATGGCATAGTGGTCATAAACACTTACCTTAAGAGGGTCACCTGTTCTGCCCCAATGAATAGGAGCATTTCTGTCGCCTGTTTCTGCAACAGTACCTATGTAAACTACCTTAACAGCATCGGGATCGGGCTGTGCCTTAACAGCGTTAACAATATTCTGTGCTGCTGTAACGTTGGTTTTCTGTGTTTTTACGGGATAGTAGTCTGCGGCAGGTGAAACCATACCACCGACATGGAGAACATAGTCTGCACCTGTTACCATATCAAGGACATCATCATAATTGGTGAGGTCACCCCATACGAAACGTATTGCAGGGTCATCCATATACTTTGCGAACTTTTCGCGGTTTTTAGCGCTGTCTCTGTTAAGAAGAACAATATTGAACTCATTCTTTCTTGCATAAAGCTCAAGGAAACCCTGGTAGCCCATTGTACCCGAAGAGCCTGTAAGCGCAACTGTTTTCTTCTGCATTTCAAAATCCCCCAATTTTATAAATTTTTACATACTTATTATAAATTTTCGTTAATTAAATGTCAATAGATAATGAACTATAATTCACCTGATAAACCGTCGCAAAATTAACAAAAATAAGGGTTTGCATTCAGCAAACCCTCCAAAAACTATTTTAACAGTTTTTTCATTTTTAAGGCAATGCGATGTAATAAAACATTGTTTTTGTCAAGCGCCTTATCGTACAGCAAAAAAACGGCATTTGCAAGTGCAAGTAAAATGGGGACAGTCCATTTGCCGAATTCGGAATACTCCTCCCCCGACAAGCCGAAAACATAGACGCCGATAACACCTATGAGAACGGCAGAAGCATTAAAGCAAACAAGCTTCATTACCCACGATGCCACCTTGGGGAAGCGTTCAAACCAACCTTTCACAAGAGGATAATAACCAAAGAACAAAAGATATGTTAACGCGCTTTCCTTATCAGTTATAAGCACAATAGACAGTAATGCGGAGGCAGCGTACACTCCAAGAGCATAGTTTTTTCCGCAAACATAAGACACAATCAAAACCAACAGTCCTGTAACTATGGGTAAAACATACATAAGAACAGGCAAAAGCGTGGTTAATGACATAAGCACAACAGTAAGCGCAATTGTCATTCCGCAAAGTGCGGTATATTTAACTTTTTTCATCAGTTAATGATTACCTCGTGACCTGTGCGTGCAGATTCGTAAACAGCATCAAGAATTTTCATTATCTCAACACCGTCCTCTGCAGGAGCAATACAGGGAGTACCATTGAGAACACAATCAACAAAGTGATTAATTTCACGGCAGAAAAGACCATCGAAGGACAAGCTTGTATCATTATTGAAGCTCAGGTCAACAAGATAGCCGTTTTCCTCCCCGAAGATTTCCACCTGCGGATCGAGCTTTGCCCCTGCCTTTGTACCGAAGAACTGAATATTCCCCTCACCGTTTTTAATATTAAGTGAAAAGCTTGCTTCAACAGAAAGCACCAGACCGTTATCAAATCGGATAAGTGCCGTTGCCAGATCTTCGACATCACAAACATCGTTCTCGCCTGCAGAAACCGAGGTATAGCCTTTACCTGTTTTAACAGTGGGGCGGTTGAAAAGCTTTTGGAATGTAGCACCGTAAACGGAAACAGGCTTAGGATTGCCGCAAATGTAGCGTGAAAGATCAATTACGTGAACACCCAAATCTATAAGCGGGCCACCGCCTGAACGGGATTTGTCACCAAACCAACCGCCCGGGTTACCGTTGCGACGAAGGTATGTTGCCTTTGCATAATATATTTCACCGAATTTATCTGCCTGTATGAAATCACGCATTACATCTGTGTCGTTACCATAGCGGCGGACAAATCCGATCTGAAGAAGCTTGCCGTTATCCTCAGCCGCCTTAAGCATAGCCTCAGCCTCGCGTGTATTCATTGCCATAGGCTTTTCGCAAATAACATCTTTGCCTGCATTAAGTGCTGCAATGGTACATTCGGCGTGGGCAGCGTTCCAGGTACAAACGCTTACAATATCAATTTCAGGCAACGCCTTAAGCATTTCGTCCTTATCAAGGAAACAGCGCTCCTGAGGTATATTGTATTTCTGTGCCATTTTTTCAAGCTGAGCCTGATTTATATCGCAGAATGCATACAACTCTACATCAGGATTTTTAATATAACCGTTAATGTGCTCATTGGAAATACCGCCAACACCGATAACAGCTGCTTTTAATTTACTCATAACATTACCTCCAAAAAAGGATTTTGTATCATCCGGACTTTTTGTCATATAATACGATTGACAGTATATCATTTTGTAAATATTTTCGCAATAGTGATATGGACAAACCCTGAAAATTGTTTTATAATTGTGTAGTATTTTTTGCAGAAAAGAGTTTTTTTATAATGTCATATTTATATGAAATGCACGCACACACGGTTGAGGTAAGCACCTGTGCAAAAGCCACCGCGAAAGAGATGATTGAATACTATGAGGGAAAAGGCTACACAGGTATTGTGAGCACCAACCATATGAATCATTCAACATTTCATCGCGCAGGTCTGGATGATGCCTCCTGGGATGAAAAAATCGACCATTTTCTCAAAGGTTATTATTTGCTGAAGGAAGCCGCCGGTGATAAATACAATGTAATTCTCGGTATGGAAATCTGCTTTTACGGCAGCGATAATGATTACCTTGTTTACGGCGTAACAGAAAGCTTCCTGCGCAGTCACGGTGACCTGATGGCAATGTCTGTGAAGGCTTTTTCAAAATTAGCTCACGAAAACGGTTTACTGTTTATACAGGCACATCCGTTCAGACGAGGGCTTGAGGTAGCTAATTGGGAATACCTTGACGGCTATGAGATTTTCAACGGTAACCCAAGACACAACTCCTGCAATGAAATTGCAGAAATATGGGCAAAGTACCATAACAAAACCATAAATGTATCCGGCTCTGATTTCCACGAAAAGGGAGACGAAAGCATTGGCGGAATTTATTTTGAAAAAGAAATAAAAACAAACGATGAATTATTGGAAGAATTGAGAAAAGGTAATTACACATTCAAAAAAGGAGTTTGACCAACGGTCAAACTCCTTTTAATATACATGGGATGAACTAATCGAATAATTCGCTAAACCGAACATTGCACCAACTCAAGCAATGCGCCAAAAGCAAATCTTTATGTGAGTTGTTTGATTTTGGATGCAGTGCGAAGAATCAGAGAGCGACCGCGTATAAAAATACGCCGAGCGAGCTAATTCAAGCAATGCGCCAAAAGCAACAACTCAGATGCCTTTTTCATCGTAAAGGAATACTGTCTCAAGTGCAATCTTTACACCTGCATCAATTGCCTGTGCAGAGAGATTGTCTGCATCATCAAGGCGAGTGTGATAATAACGAGCAGGTGTTGGGTCCATAGCAACAATAGATGATGCAGGAATCTTTGCCTGTGACATTGCAGCTGCATCTGTTGAACCGAGAGCAATTGTACCGATCGGAACATCAAAGCCAACTGTTTTTGCCGCAGTCTGTATAAGCTCTGCAACACGACGGTCGTTTTTAACCATACCTGTCATATCTTTTTCGTAAATATCAAGGAAATCAAGCTCACGGATTGTGTCAAAGCCAACAAAAATTGTTTCCACTCCATCCTGATGAAGCATATCTGCATTCTCTTTTGCAAATGCCTTTGCACCGCGAAGACCTGCCTCCTCACCGCCTGCACAAAGAACAGCAACCTCTGTATTTTCAAAGCGTATGTCGTTATCGTGAAGGAACTTCGCTGCTGCGCAGGAAATAAAGCACCCTGTAAGATCATCGTTAGCACCTACAACAGGCATTTTGTAATTACAGAACCTGAGTGCCATAATAAGAACCGGCACAGTAAGGTACATAACAACTGCAAGTATTTTAAGAGCAAGGTTTCCCTCGGCACTCCAAACCACAGAACCAAACGCACCGCCAAAGTAAATCATACCGTAAATGTTACAGCCAAGACCAAGAAGGATGCTTATGACTGCTGTCACGATAATAGTTGCAACAACAGGTCTGCCACCCTTGTATGTATAGGTCCACTCAAAAGCTGAATCGGTATGGCCTGAAAGGATGATTCTCTTTTTGGTTTCCCCTTTGGATTTAATGACACCGTAAACATTACCGCTTGTTTTTTTAGGGAAGAAAACATCAAGAACAGGTTTATATAAAATAAACTCTGTCACAACAAAGAAAAGTGCAAGTGCAGAAAAAACCAATCCCAAAACATTCCAACCTAATGTGTAGAAAAACACATTGAGTATAAGAAGCACCGAACCGACAGGCACCCAGGACATAAATGCCTTGTCTGAGCATTTGAACTCCTGACGTACTGCTGTATCGCACCATTTTTCCAGGTCTGCGTGCATATATTCCTGTGCTTTCTTTTCAGCATCGCTGCCAACGGGACGAGGTCCGAAATTCTTACATACATTCTTTATGCTTTTTATGGCATAGTTTGTATACTCTCTGACCTTAATATCATAATTGGGAATACTTTCATTGGCTTTCATAAACATTCCTCTTTTACCGTTTATTTTTTAACAATTATATAACATTTTAAATAATATATCAAGGCTTACAGCAAAGGTTTTAAATATTTGCCTGTGTATGATTTTTTGCATTTGGCAATCTCCTCGGGTGTTCCCTGTGCCACAACGGTTCCTCCCCCGTTGCCTCCCTCGGGACCCAAATCTATAACATAATCGGCTGTTTTGATAACATCAAGATTGTGTTCAATAACAATAACCGAATTTTGTGCATCCACAAGCTTGTTGATAACCTCAAGGAGCTTTTTGACATCTGCGGTATGCAGACCCGTGGTTGGTTCATCGAGTATATAAATGGTTTTGCCTGTGGATTTCTTTGAAAGCTCCGTAGCAAGCTTTACGCGCTGTGCCTCACCGCCTGATAATGTTGTTGCAGACTGTCCCAGCGTAATGTAACCAAGACCTACATCAAAAATTGTTTCAAGCTTACTGCGGATTTTGGGAACATTTTCAAAAAATCCCATTGCCTCTTCCACAGTCATATTGAGAACATCACTTATGCTTTTGCCCTTGTATTTTACATCCAGAGTTTCCCTGTTGTAACGGGCACCGCGACACACCTCACAGGGTACATACACATCGGAAAGAAAGTTCATTTCAATTTTAATAATACCGTCGCCCTCGCAGGATTCACACCTGCCACCCTTGACATTAAAGGAGAAACGGCCTGCATCGTACCCTTTTGCTTTAGCATCCTGGGTTTGTGCAAAAAGTGTACGGATATCATTGAAAACACCTGTATATGTTGCTGTATTTGAACGTGGAGTTCTTCCAATCGGTGATTGGTCAATATCAATGACCTTATCAAGATTCTCTATACCCAGAATTTCATCGTGCTTGCCTGCAAATTTGCGGGCATTATTAAGCTCGGCAGCAAGTTTTTTGTAAAGAATTTCATTAATGAGTGATGATTTGCCCGAACCGGAAACACCTGTAACCGCAACAAGCCTGCCTAAAGGTATTTTAACATCTATGTTCTTAAGGTTATTTTGCCTTGCACCCTTGATTTCAATAAATTTACCGTTGCCCTTGCGACGCTCCTCGGGAACCTCAATTTTCCTGGCACCCGACAGATACTGACCTGTCAGGGAGTTTTTGCATTTTTTAATATCCTCCACCGTGCCTGCACAAACAATTTCACCGCCGTGGACACCTGCACCGGGACCCACATCAACAATAAAGTCCGCTTCATTCATTGTGTCTTCATCGTGCTCAACAACAATAAGTGTGTTGCCCAAATCCCTAAGATTTTTGAGCGATTGTAGAAGTTTTTCGTTATCACGCTGATGAAGTCCTATACTGGGCTCATCAAGAATATACAGAACGCCCATAAGCGATGAACCTATTTGAGTTGCAAGACGTATACGCTGACTTTCACCGCCGGAAAGAGTTCCGGATGAACGTGAAAGCGTGAGATAATCAAGTCCTACATTACAAAGAAAGCGAAGACGTGACTTAATTTCCTTGATAATCTGTTTACCGATAAGCTGTTCTTTTTCGTTAAGAACAAGGTTTTCTACAAACTCGAGTTCTTCACCGATAGACATATCGGTAAATTCCTTAATATTCTTCCCGCCTACTGTTACGGCAAGAGGACCCGGCTTCAGACGGGCTCCCTTACAATCGGGACAGGGACAGGCTGTCATATACTGTTCAATTTCCTTGCGTGACCAGTCGCTGGTGGTTTCACGATAACGGCGTACAAGGTTATTTATGATGCCCTCGAACTTTGCCATATAGGTACCGCTTCCGTATTCATTACGACGAATGATTTTTATACGTTCACCGCCTGTACCGTAAAAGATTGCGTTCTGTCCCTCGGCAGGAATTTTATTAAAGGGGGTATCAAGGGAAAAACCATATTTTTCCGCAAGAGCACTGTAATACATACCTGCAATTGTGCTTTCATCTGTTTTACCCCAACCACAGCCTTTAACTGCACCTTCATTTATAGAAAGCTTTCGGTTAGGCACAAGCAAATCCTCGGACACACGCATAAAGACACTAAGCCCCGAACAAGTGGGACATGCACCAAAAGGATTGTTAAAGGAAAACAAACGCGGCTCCAGCTCATCCATACACGAGCCATGCTCCGGACAGGCGAAATTCTGTGAAAAAAGAAGCTCTTCGCCGTCGATAACATCAATCAGCACAGTCCCCTCTGTAAGCGAGAACGCTGTTTCAAGAGAATCCGTAAGGCGTGATGCTACGCCCTCCTTCATTATAAGGCGGTCAACAATTATTTCTATGTTATGCTTTATATTCTTTTTAAGGCTGATTTTTTCTGACAAATCATAAACTATGCCGTCAACACGAACTCTTGAAAACCCTGATTTGGCAGCATGCTCGAATTCCTTTTGAAATTCACCCTTTTTACCCTTGGCAATAGGTGCCAGAACCTGAAATTTTGTGCCCTCGGGTAAATCAAGAATTTTATCAACAATCTGGTCGATGGACTGCATTTCTATCTCCCTGCCGCACACAGGACAATGAGGTATGCCTATGCGAGCATAGAGTAGTCGCAGATAATCATAAATCTCTGTAACGGTACCAACTGTTGAGCGAGGGTTTTTGGATGTAGTTTTCTGATCAATGGATATTGCAGGAGAAAGTCCGTCAATCACATCAACATCGGGTTTTTCCATAATACCCAAAAACTGGCGTGCGTAGGAAGAAAGGCTCTCCATATACCTGCGCTGACCCTCTGCATAGATGGTATCGAAGGCAAGTGATGATTTGCCGGAACCCGAAAGTCCTGTGAAAACCACAAGCTTGTCCCTTGGTATTTCAACGCTGACATTTTTCAGATTGTGCTCACGGGCACCTTTAACAATCAAATTCTTTTCCATAAGCTGTTATTTTTCACCTTTTAACTTGTGTATCTGATCGCGAAGATATGCCGCATGCTCGAACTCAAGCAATCTTGCGGCGGCACGCATCTCCTTGGACAATTTTTCAATAAGCTCATTTTTCTCTTTTGCAGAAAGACGACGTTTTGCCATACGCTCCTGTACATTGTCCTTTGAACTTATTTCCAGTATCTCACGTACATCCTTTTTTATGGTCTGGGGCACAATACCGTGCTCCGCATTATATTTCATCTGTTTTTCGCGCCTGCGGTATGTTTCGTTTATAGCGCGTTCCATAGAGCCTGTGACTTCATCGGCATACATTATAACCTGACCGTTGGAATTACGGGCGGCTCTGCCTATGGTCTGAATAAGTGATGTTTCGCTTCTCAGAAAGCCTTCTTTGTCCGAATCAAGTATTGCCACCAAGGAAACCTCGGGTATATCAAGACCCTCACGCAGAAGGTTGATACCCACAAGCACATCAAACTCCTTAAGGCGCAAATCGCGGATAAGCTCCATACGCTCAATAGTATCAACATCATAGTGCATATACCTCACCTTAATGCCGTAATTGGTAAGATATTCGGTCAAATCCTCCGCCATTTTACGGGTCAATGTTGTAACAAGCACACGTTCCTCACGCTCAACCCTTATATTG
The DNA here is from genome assembly GCA_045602985.1 of Acutalibacteraceae bacterium. Taxonomy (GTDB): domain Bacteria; phylum Bacillota; class Clostridia; order Oscillospirales; family Acutalibacteraceae; genus DTU089. The sequence goes on from JAZULH010000070.1 coordinate 35,959, forward strand.
ATTTCGGATATAAGGTCATCAATCTGTCCGTCGGTAGGTCTGACGCTTACCTCAGGGTCCAGCAGACCTGTGGGACGTATAACCTGCTCTGCAATCTGTAAGCTCTTTTGTTTTTCCCAATCGCCGGGGGTTGCACTAACAAATATTTTTTGGTGGGTTTTGCCGTAAAACTCATCAAATTTAAGCGGACGGTTATCAAATGCAGACGGTAACCTGAATCCGAAGTTAACAAGACTCTCTTTGCGGGAACGGTCACCGCCGTACATACCCCTCACCTGTGGCAGGGTTACGTGGGATTCGTCCACAAACAAAACAAAGTCATCAGGGAAATAATCCAACAATGTGTACGGTGCGGTACCCGGCTCACGCCCGGACATTACCCTGGAATAATTCTCAATACCCTTGCAAAAGCCTGTTTCACGAAGCATTTCCATATCGTAAAGCGTGCGCTGCTGTATACGCTGTGCCTCAAGAAGCTTTCCTTCAGCCTTAAACTCCTCCACTCTGTTTTCCATTTCGTTATAAATGTTTTCAAGCGCTTTTTCCATTTTGTCCTGCTCCACAACATAGTGTGATGCAGGGTAAATTGCAACGTGAGAGCGAGTACACTTTACCTCACCCGTAAGGGGATGTATTTCAGAAATCCTGTCAATTTCATCACCGAAGAATTCTATACGAAAAGCAGTTTCGGAAGAATAAACGGGAAAAACCTCCACGGTATCCCCTTTAACCCTGAATTTGTTACGGGTAAAGCTGACATCGTTACGTTCATACTGAATTTCAACAAGCTTTTTTATCAGCTCATCTCTGTCCTTTTGCATACCCGTCCTGAGTGAAATAACCATACTGCGGTAATCAATCGGGTCGCCAAGGGTATATATGCAGGAAACTGACGCAACAATTATAACATCACGGCGTTCAGAAAGTGCAGAGGTAGCGGAATGGCGTAGCTTATCAATCTCATCATTAACTGCACTATCTTTTTCAATGTAAGTGTCTGTAGAAGGGATATACGCCTCAGGCTGATAATAATCGTAGTAGGATACAAAATACTCAACCGCATTTTCGGGAAAAAACTCCTTAAACTCGGAGCAAAGCTGTGCAGCCAGAGTTTTGTTGTGAGCAAGAACAAGAGTAGGACGGTTAAGCTGTGCAATAACATTCGCCATAGTGAATGTTTTACCCGAACCTGTAACACCCAAAAGGGTCTGCTCCATATAGCCTTTATTGACACCGTCAACAAGCTGCTTTATTGCCTCAGGCTGGTCACCTGTGGGCTTATAATTACTGTGCAAAATAAACTTATCCATCCGTTCTCACTCCTCTCTTTTTTAATTATTTTCTGTCTTTTTATTGTCTTAAATTCACTTGAATTTTGCCAAAAAAGTTGGTGAATAGTCAATTACACGAATTTAGGTCACAAATTTGTAGTCGTATTCAGTACAAAATATTCAGCCGAGTATTCAGCATCAAAAAATCTCACAATATTTTTTGCCCTTATATTTCTCTACTAACGCCTCAAATTTTAACTCGTAATTTTTAATTCGTTGTTCGTTCCCCTCAATTTTGAGTGACGGTTTTCTTTTGCCGACGATAATCGTTGCAGGGACCAATCTTAAATCTTCATTGCTTTTATAAAGTTCACAATCGTGTCTTGCTTTTAAAGCAAAACCTTTCAAGTGCGGAAAATTAGCAACAATCCAAGCAACCTGTTCGGTTGTCAAAAAGTGTAATGAAAAATCAAACTCTTTTAATTCCAACATATCAGACAAAAACGAAAAATCATTGTCTGTAATCTTTTTGCCAGTAAAGGACAAATATTCAATTTTAGTGTTCGCAAGAGGCATAAAACTTTCAATTTCTGCAGTATCCCAAATTGCGTTGCCGATTGTAAAATATTTTAGGTTGGGTGCAGTTTCAATGCCAACTATGGATTTGAGCTTAGAAAAATCCTCAATGCAAACTCCTATTAAAGAAGTATTATTAGACATATCCCAGAGCTTTGTTACCTTTTGGTTTGCGAAAAAATAAAGATATTCTAATTGTGGAAGTGTGCCTAAAAGGGATAAATCCTCAATTTGCTTATTCTTAAAAAATCGAATTGCTTTTAGTTGTTTACCATAGTTAAGTATAAAATATTCAAAGGTTTCTTGATTAAGCCCGGAAATAGTAACGGTATCAACATCGGGATAATTTTTAAGTACGTCTATGTCTGAAAATTTAATTTTTCCGCCGCTAATGTCAGCTTTTTCTTCACGAAGATATAAGCCCGTGTGGGTTTCTGTTTTCTTGTCATAGTCAAAACTGCCATCAGCAAAAGCTTTAAAAGAAAAATTCAAAATAGTTTCACTCCTGAAAAGTAATTATTTTTTCTTTACACGAATTTAAGTCACAAATTTATTTGGTTTATATAGTGTTATTACGTGTTATCCTATGTTAAAAAGCCCCTAAAAACGGTGTTTTGTAACGGTTTTTAGTGCAAATCTTGTATTAGGATACAAAATACTCAACCGCATTTTCGGGAAAAAACTCCTTAAACTCGGAGCAAAGCTGTGCAGCCAGAGTTTTGATGTGAGCAAGAACAAGAGTAGGACGGTTAAGCTGTGCAATAACATTCGCGATAGTGAATGTTTTACCCGAGCCCGTAACACCCAAAAGGGTCTGCTCCATATAGCCTTTATTGGCACCGTCAACAAGCTGCTTTATTGCCTCAGGCTGGTCACCTGTGGGCTTATAGGGTGAAACAAGCTTGAATTTATCCACACCAAAACCTCCCTCACGAAAACTTTTGCAGATTATTTTACCATAAAAACATTCAAAATAAAATAATTATTCATAATTTACTCACCAAACATTTGTTCTTGACAATTATACCATACCTGTTGGTTTTGTCAATAATCTTATTATAGTTTTTACTATATTTTACAAATATGCAATCACTGCACAACTTCGTCTTGATATAGCTGTTTCTTTTATGTTATATTTAGAGCAGATACAGCGTATCTGCTTTTCAAAATCTAATTTTATCAACGGAGTTGATGTTTATGCGGACCCCTAAAGAACACGTTTTATACCATATGCTGATACAGTTACCGAAATATATTGAGACCGAAAGCATTTCAATGGACGAATGGACTACCTATGACGGCAACTATTTTGGTGAAGGCAAGTATGAGTACTATCCCGAAAATGCAACAAAAATCCGCCTTGGTGATCACTGGTTTGCAAGATATGACTGTGCAAGAGTTTTTAAAACTCAGGTAACCTTGCCCACAAGCTTCAAGGGTAAAAAAGTTTATCTTAACCTTGATTTCGGCGGTGAAATTATGGTTAAAATTGACGGACAGACCGCAAACTCTGTTTCCTCTCGTGAGAACAGCGGTTGGGTTGCACGCGAAACTGTTGTTATTAACGACAAATTTCTTAAATACGGCGAGCCTATGGAAATCGAGCTCGAGGCAGTTGTTGACTCTGCAAGCTATTGCAATGATGCTATGGCAGGAAAAACTGAGTCGGAGTACAAGCTGAAGTTCGCTAACTTTGCCTGCATTGATGAAATATGCGAAAAGTTCTACCTTAACTGCAGTCTTGCCTGGGATGCACTCAGCCACATAAAGGACGCTTACATCCGCGAGGCAGTATACAAGGTGCTGGATGATTCGCTCCATATGGTAGATTTTGATTTTGATGATGAACAGGTACGCCAATCCATTTACCACGCCTGTGAATATTTCGACAAAAAGCTTGCTGAAATTCCGCATACACCTCAGTTCGAGGTTATTATGGACGGTCACAGCCACTTAGATATTGCCTGGCTATGGCGTGCGCAGGAAACCGAGCGCAAAACTGCCCGTACATTTGCAAACAACCTGGCACTTATGGACCATTACCCCGAATTCAAATTCACACAGAGCCAGGCTATTGTTTACCATTGGATAAAGAATAACAATCCGGACCTTTACCAACGTATCAAGGAAAAGGTACAGAACGGACAATGGTACGTTGTTGGCAACACCTGGGTTGAATGTGACACTAACGTGGCATCAGGCGAAAGCATGATAAGACAACTGCTTTACGGCAGAGAGTTCTTCTTAAAGGAATTCGGTGTATCCTCTGACACATACTGGTTACCAGACTGCTTCGGATTTTCACACGCGTTACCGCAGATCATCAAAAAAAGCGGTATGAAGTATTTTATAACATCAAAGCTTCGCAATCAGGATACAAACCGATTCCCCCACACTCTGTTTAAATGGAAGGGCCACGACGGTTCCGAAATACTTGCATTTAACCAGCGCACCCACTACCAGGGCGACTATGACCCCGCATACCTTGTTGAATCTGCCGATAAATGTGACCTTAAGGGAACAATGAAGACAGCTTTCGGTATGTTTGGCTATGGCGACGGTGGCGGAGGAAGCACATACCGTATGCTCGAAAATGCAAAACGTCTTAAAAGCTTTCCCGGCTTACCCTCAGCACGTATGGGACACCCTAACGAGTTTTTTGCCAAGGCAGAGGAAATCCGCGATGAGTTGCCTGTTTACAATGATGAGCTATACTACGAAAACCACCGCGGAACGTACACAAGCCAAGGTTTCATAAAAAAAGGCAACCGCAAGAACGAGTTCAGACTCAGTCGTATAGAGATGGCAGGAACCTTCGGTAAGGGTTATGACAAGGAACGCCTTCACACCCTCTGGCTGATGCTTCTTAAAAACCAATTTCACGACATTCTGCCCGGTACATCAATCCACGAAGCAATGGAGGATTGCAGACCTGATTTTGCCCACCTTGAAAAGGAGGGCAACGCAATGCTTGAGGAAGGATTAAAGGGCATTGCCGCAAAAGTTGATATTAAATCTGACGGTGTAATTGTGTGGAACCTGCTTTCCCACAAGGTAAGCGGACCCGTTACAATCAAGGGCAACAAAACTGTTGGCGAAAACTGCAGGACATATACAGCAGACGGTGTGGATTACACACAATTTATTGCAACCGATGTTCCCCCGATGGGTTATAAGTTCTACCCCTTTGCCCGGGCAAAGGCTTGTGACACACTCACAATCGGCAACGGAATTATTGAAAATAATATCCTTAAGGTTGAGTACAACGAGAACGGTATTCTTACATCAATTTATGATAAAGAGAACAACCGCGAAACCCTCAACGGCAAGGGTAATGTAATATCTGTTTTCATAGACAAGTGTGTTCACGAAACTGCATGGAATCTCGAACAGAACTACGAAAAGAAAAAATGGATTCTCGAAAAGGCTGATAGTGTTGAAGTTATTGAATGCAGCTCTGTAAGAGCAGTATTAAAGGTTGTGAGAAAATTCAATAAATCAACAATCACTCAGAACATTATTCTTTACGCAGGCAGTCGTCAGCTTGTGTTTGAAACACACGTTGACTGGCAGGAGCGTGACAAGGTAATGAAGGCTGCATTTGATGTAAATGTGCTTAACACAGAAGCAACCTTTGAAGCAGCACACGGTGCCATCAAACGTCCGACACATCGTAATTCACCCTTTGATGCTGCACGCTTTGAGCAGTGCGCACACAAATGGGCTGATCTGTCCGAAGGAGATTACGGTGTAAGCATACTTAATGATTGCAAATACGGTTATGATATTCTTGACAGCCGTATGAGGATTACATTACTTCGTGCACCCACCTGTCCCGACCCCAAGGGTGACCTGGGCGAACACACATTCACATACAGCTACTATCCCCATTCAGGCACCTGGCAGACGGGAGGTACTGTTCAGCAGGCTTTTGCCCTTAACCTACCCCTTTGTGCAACCGAGGTTTCCGAAAATAAAGGCGAGCTTCCTGCAGAATACAGCTTTATAAGCTGTGATAACGATGACATTGTTATTGATGCTGTAAAGCAGGCACAGGACGGCAAAGGAACAATTATCCGTCTTTATCAGAGTCGCCGTGTACGCGGTGAAAGGACATTAACTGTAAACCTGCCCTTTACAAAGGTTTACGAATGTAACCTTATGGAGGATGAAAACAAAGAATATCCCTTCGACGGCAACAAAATCACATTCAACACTACACCCTTTGAAGTTAAGACATTCAGATTGGAGTAATTTATGAGTAATAAAGTTACAAACCCTTATGCACCCGGTACAGGAAACAGCGTATTGTTCAGAATCCCCGCAATTTATACTCTTAAGAGTGGCAGAATACTTGCTTGTTCTGATATCCGCTACGGTAATGGCACGGACGACCCTGCCAACGTTGACGTTGCGGTACGCTACTCTGACGATAACGGCAAAAGCTGGTCTGATGTTCAGTTTGTTAACCACTTCGAGGATATGGTTGACTGCGACCACAACAAGGCAATTCCCACAAGTGCATCATTTGTGGACTCTGCAATAGTTGAGTGCGAGGACAACGAGGTTTACCATATGTGTGATGCCTGTCCTGCATATATGGGTCTGTGGAGCGCAGGTACATACGGCAAGGGCAACGGATATATTGACGGCAAGCTTGCATTGTGTGACCTTACCAACCCCTTAAAGGCAGAAAGCACAAAGCTTGATAAGGAGCATTACCCTTACTATATTGATAATTTCAATGCAGAGGGATATGCACCTGTACTCAAGTTCTGTGACAACACAAGCTATGATGGTTACTATGTGGACAGAGCATATAATATTTACAAAGGAAGCGAATCCGGTTACGAACCTGTTCTTATTAAACAGATGGAAAAGGACGGTACATTAAGTGACCGCGATATTATTGCAAATGTATTCTACGCTTATGCCCCCATCAAGCTTTATCCCACATACTATCTGTGGATGAAAAAGAGCCTTGACGGTGGTAAGACCTGGAGTGACGGAAAAATCCTTAATACTCAGGTCAACTCACGCGGATTTACAGGCTTTGCTCCCGGCAGAGGCTTCGTTGTGGAGAAGGATGGCAAAAAGCGTGTTCTCTTTGCGGTATATGACAACAATGACCTCAAAGAATACACAAGCGTTATTTACACCGATGATGGTGGTGAAACCTGGCACCGCTCACAGAAAGCAAACAAGGTTGGCACAACAGGCAAAAGCTCTGAAACACAGTTTGTTATGCTCCATAACAATGTTCTAAGAATGTACTCGCGAAACACAATCGGCTATATCAGCTACTGTGACTCAACTGACTTCGGTGAAACCTGGGGTCCCTACACCGCAGACAAGAGCTTGAAATATTGCTCAAACTGTCAGTTCAGCGTTATAAATTACTCTAAAAAGATTGACGGCAAGGATGCAATTATCATCTCCTACCCCACCGAGAAAATCCGCAAATGCGGTGCTATAAAAATCGGTCTTTACGGTGAAGACAATGTTGTAGAGTGGAAATACCGCAAGAATGTTACAACCGACCTTAAACCGTTCACATTTGTTTACTCCTGCATTACTGAAACAGCAGAGGGCAGAATAATCGACCTTTACGAAAGCTACAAGGCAGAGCTTTCCACGGTGGATTATGATATTGAAGAGCTGATGGTTAATGAGAAAAACCACCTTTCATTCTTCAAAAGATTGCAATCAAAATACCGTAATGTTACGGAGAAATAAAACGAAAAAATTACCCTGAGAGCATCAGGGTAATTTTTTTATGTTGACAAACGCAAAAATTTGTGTTACTTTAAAACTGTGATATGTGTGATATCACAGTTATACAAGGAGGTGATGATGTGATTGTTATTGATCCCCGAAGCAGAACACCAATTTTTGAACAAATCAAAGAACAGATACTGAACAAAATCAACACAGGCGAATTGAAGCCTGATGACAAGCTACCCTCAATCCGTCAACTGGCATCCGACCTGGATCTTAATGTAAACACGGTAAAACGTGCCTTCCAGGAGCTCGAAACAGAAATGGTAACATACGCTGTCCCCGGCAAGGGTGTTTTTGTAAGTGAAAATGCGGTTGCCAACGAAATTGTACGTAAAAATGCCGAAGCGGAGCTTTTGAGGATACTGTCATCATCAAAAGCCAAGGGAATTTCCTACGAAAGAATACAGGAACTCGCAAAAAATATTTACGGAACGGGTGAAGATAATGATTGAAATAAAAAACATTACAAAATCATACGATAAAAAAATTGCGGTTGAAAATATTAACCTCACCATAAATGATTCATCGGTTTTGGGTATTGCCGGCTTCAACGGAAGCGGCAAAACAACCTTATTAAATATGTGTGCAGGTATATATAAGCCCGACAGCGGAGAGATTCTGCTTGACGGTGCCGCTGCATTTGATAATGATGTTGAACGCCGCGAAATGTTTTACCTGTCAGATGATTTCTACTTTCCTGCAGGCTCAACTGTGAAAAGTGCGGCAAAATTTTACGCATCGTACCATCCGGGGTTTGATATAAGCCTGTTGGAAGCTGTTTGCGATATTTTCGGTCTTAAAAGCAAGACAGCCATACGCAGTCTGTCAAAAGGTATGAAAAAACAGGCTTCGCTTGCCATAGCCTTTGCCTCAAAGCCCAAATACCTCTTGATTGACGAAACATTTGATGGTCTTGATCCCCACAAAAAGGAGCTTTTAAAAAGCATTCTGCTTGAGTACATAAACGAAACAAGTGCTTCTGTAATTATTGCCTCACACGACCTGACCGAAATTGCGGGGGTGTGTGACCGCGTGGCAATACTCAATGGCAAAAACGTAATACTTGACAGCAATATTGACGATATCAGCGACCATTACAGAAAGGTTGCCTTAACCTTTGATATGCCTGTTACTGAACAGACCTTCAAGGACATAAACTACCGCAATCTGAAGCTGTCCGGCAGAAATGTTTATATGACAATTTTCGGTGACATTGAGAAAGAAACAGCAAAGCTTAATGCACTTGGAGCGCAGAACACGGAAAGCACACGCCTTACCTTGGAAGAGGTATTTATTGAAGAAACGGAGGCGGAGAGCGAAAATGAAAAAATTAAATCTTTATTCAAAAAATAATATAGGGCGGAATCATCTGCTGAACACATTGAGGGGCACAAATAACCTGAACATCTGGATTTTTGCAATCTGTATGTTAGTTTTTATTTACGGTGTATTTTGGGATTTTGACATTTCCTCTGCTTCAATATCACCATACTACTTTCTGCCCTCGCGAATAGAAAACCAATATGGCTGGCACTACACAGATAACACGATGTACGTCTTTTCCGCATTTTTGCGTGAGCCTGCCCTTGCACTTGTTATCGGGTTCATTGTTGCAAGTCTGCAGTTCCGTTTTGTGTTTGTAAAACGTGAAATCGCAGCTGAACTCGGTGCAGGTATAAGCAGACGCAGAATTTACTTGAACAAAGCATTTTATCCGTTGCTTATAACGCTGACGGCTCTTACGCTTGTAAAGGTAGTTGTGCTTTTTATCAATTTATCCTCAGTCGGTTATTATCCCATTCTTTTGCCTGCATTTACAGCAAATCTTCTACAAACATTATCAGGGGCAATTTTCGGCTATATTGTGGCAGTCGCAAGTGCATTGCTCACGGCACGTCCCATTGAATTTGCATTCTTCGGTGCAGGTGCGGCACTACTTCCCAACTACTTTCTTGAATTCATCAACAAGGTTCTGGGCTGTACACTTAAGGGCTATGATGCCGAAGCCTCCACACACGCAAGAGGAACAAATGAAATAATGTACAATCTCAGGTTTTTGAATCCTACATTAGGCTGTAACCAGAGCTTCAACAATATATCTGAAATATGGATTTCGGATTCGCCTGAAAATGCAAACAAAATAATAATCGCAGACATTATCTGGTTAGTGATTTTCGGTATTATACTCACGCTGTTAGGCAAGTATTTTCAAAAAAGCTTTAAACCTGAAAACTGCAAAAAGAAGGGAAAAACAAAAACTGCAACCCTTATCCCCTGCCTTACGGTAAGCTTTATTGCTTGCTTACTTGTGCTGGACAACTTCGGGTATTACAATTTCCGGACAAATCTGCTTGACGGACCTTTAAAGGAATTCGCTTTATCATTAGCCATAGGCTTGGTTATTTCCGTTGCTGCAGCAGTGTTTTCCACACTTAAACCTAAAAAAGCTATTCTAGGTATATTAAGCTCAGTTATCTGTATGCTTACCCTTATTATAACATCCGCAATAGGTTACACAGGCGGTTTCGGATTTGAAAGCAATATACCTGACTCTGACGATATAGAATACATTTCAGTCAGCACGCCCATTCAATTATTCACAAATAAACACAACGATTATTTTGAAACCTTCAGCAGTCAGGTTGATTACATCAATCTGTTATCCGAAAAGGATATAAAAACATTCAGGGATATTCACGCTGCTTTTATTGAGGAGCAAAACGGTAACACAGGTGCTTACTGTGATATTATGTACGTCCTCAAAAACGGGCAAAAAATTGAAAGAAAGTATTATTTTTTAGGCAAGGACGGGATAAACGCCACCCTTAAGCTTTGGGAAACTGATTTTGCAAAAAAGCAATATGCTCACTTATTGCAAACAAACATACCCGAAGATGACAATGATACTACCCGTATTGTGATTGAGCGCGAGCTTATACTCAACAATGTTCACATTATATCAAAATACAACAACATCACAAATATAACAGAAACAATGAATGATGCTGGTAAAAAAGCACTCAGAGAAGCGTTGTATAAGGATATCTGCACACTCTCTGCTAAAGATTGGTTTTACCCTGAGCACCAATACGGTGTACTGGCTCTCAGTAATTCAGAGGGAGCTCGCGGAGTTATGGACCCCAAAACGCCAATCGATGAATTTGAGGGTAATGAAAACGGACAGTACTATTTTATTATAAATTCAAAAATGCTCAACACCGTTTCATTGTTGGAAAAATACGGTTATATGCAATATTTTAATCTTGACAAGGAAATAGCCTCTGCCCACATTGTTGAAACAGATGATATGGTAGACTGGTACCGCAATTTCACGCTCAACACCCACGATATCAGAGAGCCTGACGGCTCCCCTGTTCATCTTACAAATATTACCTGGAACAACGGTGTTTTTGATGCTTATGCAAAAAGCTGTAAATACGATATCTCTTCTTTTGAGGATTACCGTGAGAAATTCCTTTCGGATTCCACCCTTATTTCAGAAAACAACGTAAACCTAAGCCCCAAAAGCAAAATATCCCGTTACACAGAGGTTTCTCCAAAAAAGGCATCAGAGCTTATTAAAAAAGGATATTTAAGCTACAACACAGGTGACGAAGGCAGGTTCCTGATATCCTTCTATACCGTCGGCACATACAACACGGTTATAATACCCGAAAAATAACCTTTGAAGGAGGTTTTACAATGGCAAATGACAAAGTAAAAAGAAGCCTTAAAATAAATGATTTTGCCCGTGGTACATCCTCTGCCACATTAATAATTCTTTTTGTTGCGGCAATTGCACTGTTTATTACAATAACTTGTCCCACCGCATATTTTGACGAGTGGCAGTTAGATATATACGATGCAATAAGCCCTTCCGACATATACGCCAAATACAGGTTTTCTGTTTATCTTTTTGAAGGTCCGATTATGGCAATAGGCGGCATCATTTTGGGTCTGGTACAATTTTCCTTCACCTTTATGAAGTCAAAATGCACCACATTTCTGAGCAACGCCGTTCCGAGAAAAGCTGTTTTCAGAAACCGTCTGATTTTGCCCATTGCAGCTCTGGAGATTACTCTTATTGCAATAAAGCTGATTGCCTACCATGCCAATACCGTTGTATACGGCATTACAAGCGAGCTGCTGACATATTGCATAACAGACCTGTTAACAACAATGTGTGCAGGACTGTACGCCTACACCATAACAGTAGCTTGCTGTGTATTGACGCAAAACTGGCGTAATACCATAACAACAATCCTCCTGATAATTGTAGGTGGTTCAGCTTTTGAAAGCATTGCTGACAACGTATTGCACGCAACCCTTTACGGCGGAGTACACAGCGCCTTAGGTACCGGTATAGCATACCTTGACCCCATGCAGATTATGTTCACAGCGGCTCTACAGGAGATTACTTTTGATATGATTAAAAGCAATCGCGTTTACCTGTACCTTGCAGGAGCCGTAGCAATGCTCATTGCTTGCGTTGTGTCACTATGGCTTTTACAAAACCACTTTTGCAAAAGCTTTAAGCCCGAAAACACAGGCAAAACCGCAAACTGCAAATCCATAACCATTCTTGCTGTTATACTTGGTGGACTTCTTGGCTGCAGTCTTGTTATTTCACCCATATATGACTATTTTTCACCGTTTTTCAATAATAAGATAATAATCATTATTGTTATGTCGGGTATTGTGGCAGGTATTATAGCTTCACTTTTAGCAAATACTATTCTTACCCATAAGCTCAAATTACACAAAAATGTATTGTGGGGCTCCGTTGCAGCTGCTGTAACCGTAATTATATGCTTTACGCTCGGCATAACAAACTGCTTCGGACTTTACGACAGAGTACCTGAGGTTGAGGATATTGAAAGCATTGAAATAAGCGTACCTTTTGACGGATTTATACCTGTGGCAGATATTAACACAGGCTTTACAACCTGTGATGTACTGTCAACACGCAACCTGACCTTAACACAAAAAGACAGTATTGAGCTTGCCACCACCATACATAAAGCAACCGTCAACGATAAAACTCCCGAGTTTGCAGGAAGCCTTAAGCTGACATACACCTTAAAAAACGGGAAACAGATAAAAAGGAAATACACAAAGCTTAGCGAAAGCGCTTATGATTGTACAATGGCACTCTGGGATACCTCCGAGGTCAAGGAATATTACAAAAATGTACTATTAACGCCTGAATCCATCAAAGAACAAATTGATAAAGGAGACTATAGCCTGTGCTATACCGATGACACATCTCAGGTAACTATTGTTTCAAAATACGGCTACAAAGAAAGACAGGATACGCTTTCACTTCCGGAACAGATAAAGGTTAAAGAGGCAATATACAAGGACGTTTGCAAACTGAGCTACAGAGATTACTTTATGTCCGAAACACCACAGATGGGTGCTGTGCAAATAGATTATGTGCCATCCACATACAGCTTCTACAGAAACTTCAATTTTTACATTACCGACAAATGCACCAACACCCTGAAGGTTCTGGAGGAATTGAAGCTACTTGACAAGTTGAGCACACCACGGTCAATAAAGAGCGTTTACTGTGTTGATATTGAAAGGTTTTTAGAAGAACAGCTGCCTATAGTAAATGCAGTATACTTCAACGCCTTTAACAAAAAGGAGTTAAAGCAAACGCACATTCCACACTATGACACAGAACAAAACAATTACATCACAACCTTCCGGTATTCACCTTACAATGTAACGGATTCCACGAAATGGCAAGCACTTCACGACAAAGCCTATCACTCTTACTACGTCAAAAACAACGGTAAGCTTTTGATGGTGGAGTATGAAGACAACGGAAGAGCCTTTTATGTGATACCCGAATAACAAAACGGCAGACCCTCGTAACACTACGAGGGTCTGCTTCCGCCTTTACGTACCAGAATCATATCTGAACCTATTACAACAATATCCTTCCAACACACGGTAAACTCCTCGCCTCTGCCCAGAAAACCGCAAACACCTTTACCGCAAAAGACTGTTATACTGACAAGACAACCTGTGCATGTATCAATTTCAACATCGGTAACGCAACCCAACCGACATCCGTTGTCCACATTAACAACTTCTTTAGCACGCAAATCCGTTACGGTACAACGCAAAAAATCATCCCCTGTTACAATATAAGACCCATAAGCATCAAAACTACAATCTTTTCATAAATATCATCAAATTCACTTAAGGGTAAAGGATTTTCCCCTTTGCCTACTTCTATTGTAAAAGCAGGCTTTTTAAATTCCACAATAAACCAATCCTTAAGACCGCCACTTGTGTATAGCCCCTCATTCTTTACAAGCTTATAACCACTCAGGCTACTGAAAATACCTGCCATTGTATACGATTTTTCGGGAGTATTATTGCCGTATTCATAAAAAATCTCCTCCCCCTGTGAATGAAACGCTATTAACAAATCTACAGAAATTCCCCTTAAAAGTCGGGTTACTGCACGTGTCTCCAGCTCACTTTCAGGGAAAAAGCCACCAAAACGTGTGGGTCCCGGCTCATTTATGCCGCTGGCACGTTCAAAATCCCGCAACTTATACCAATCCGCATTAAAATTGTGGTTTATATCAACACCGCGGGCGTTTGAATTCCATTTGGTAAAATCACCTTTGCAGGCTTCAAAATTATCTTTTTTAAACCTGCCGCAGGCAGATGCACCTCTGAGGGCAATTTCCACTCCGTCGGGATTAAGCTCAGGTATGACAATCAAGCGTACATTTTTGAGTACACCGCTTACAGAATAGCCCGCTATGGTTCCGTTATAGGACTTCTGCAAAAGCTCTTCGCAAAAACGCAACAGCAACAATGATGTTATCCACTCGGAGCCGTGAGTACCGCCTATGTAAACCACAGGCTTTTCACCTTCGCCCAGAACGAGGGAGTATATTTTTCTGCCCAGGTGGGTTTTGCCGCAGGTAGTCACCTGCATTGACGGATATTTTTCCTTCAACTGATTTACATAATCCTCAAGCACATCATAGCTTAAGCTTTGCTTTTTTATAATATTTTCCATAACAATCCTCGCTTTTTTTATAATTATTTAAATATATGCGAGTTTTGAGTAAATATTTACAAATGACTGTTTTTGTGGTTTAATAATTGTATATAATACTTCGGGAGTTTTATTATGATTGCAATCTGCCTTTTTATATTTGCGGTATTTTCGGGTCTCGCTATATTTCTGTACAAAAAAACCTGCAAATCCCATAACGCAACGCGTAATTGCATCGGTGCTCTGCTTGCCGTATTGCTTTTTGTTGTTGGTACAGAGTTATCTGTATTCAACATAAACTACTACACAACACGCAACTATCAACCTCAAAGCATAAATGACTTTGCTGTTGAAGCCGAAATACGTGACGGTATTTTTATAATACCCGTAGGAACAGAAACAGAATTTTTGGGCATCAACACGTATATCAAAAACATAAAAATAACACTCGACGATACAGCACCGCTATACACAGAGGTTACCCTGAAGCTTACAGATGAGGCAAACAGCTACTATTTCAGAACCCCTGCAAGAACACTTTACCGTGATGTTGAAAAAAGCCAATATATTAACATACACACATCAGGAAACTCAGAAAACCTGTCAATTTCCTTCTCGGGAGATAAAGAATATATTCCTGTGGCGGATGTTTCCGTAAATGTGCCGCGTTATTTTAATTTTTCATTCGCACGGATGTGTATACTTACGGCTATATTTATGCTGATATACATTTTCAGACCCTCATCTCCCCTATATGGACAGACTCTAAAAAACAGCAACGAGCTGAAAACCAATCTTACACTTGCTTTTGTTATACTGCAATGTTTATTAATTGTTCTGACAAGTACAATGAACCCCGTTTTTTGGGGAATCACATTTACAGACGGCAACTTCTTTTTGCACTCCTTATCTATGGACCACCACAATCAATACGATGAGCTGGCACAGGCAATTCTGGAGGGCAAGACTTACATTGATAACAACGATATTCCCCAATCACTTATAGAAATGGAAAACCCTTATGACAGAACCGCACGCTACTATAAGGAATACGAAACAGGTGACTCATACCGCTGGGATGTGGCATACCGCAACGGTCACTATTATGTGTATTTCGGCATAGTGCCTCTTATTTTAATGTACCTACCCTGCCGACTTTTATTTCAAGCCCCCTTCCCTTCCGCATTGGGTATAGTGATATTTGCTGTATTGTTCAGTATAGCAGTATTCAAGCTTTTGGGGCTTATTTGTGAAAAGTACTTCAAAAAAATATCTGTAGGAACATATTTACTTTTATCGACAGTATTTGTTAACTGTTGCGGTGCAATGTTCCTTGTAAAACGGCCGGATTTTTACTCCGTACCAATTATTACGGGTATGACCTTCATTGTATTTGGCATATACCTGTGGCTTAAAGGGAAAAATCTGAAATCACGTCGTAATCTGTACTTCTTCGGCGGTTCGCTGTGTTGTGCCCTGGCAGTAGGGTGCAGACCGCAGACTGTATTGATGTGTGCAATTGCGCTCCCTGTTTTCGCAGAATACTTTTTCAAGGATATGCACATAAAGAAGAAGCAAGGAATAGTCAATCTGATAGTACTTGCACTACCTTTCGTTGCAGTTGCATCGGGTATAATGTACTACAATTATATACGTTTCGGCTCTCCCTTTGACTTTGGCTCCGCTTATAACCTTACCACCAATGATGTAACAAGGCGCGGCTTTGATATGGGCAGAACAGGCCTGGGCTTATTCACGTACCTGTTACAGCCTCCACAATTCAGTGCAGTATTCCCATTCCTGGAGGCTGCGGAAATTGACACAAACTATGCAGGTAAAACAATTTACGAATACTGCTTCGGCGGACTGATAACATCCTTACCCATACTGTGGTTTATATTTATTCTCCCAAAAGTAAGGTCCGTTCTAAAAGAAAAGCAATTATGGGGATTCACCCTCACACTTACAGCTGTGGGCCTTGTAACGGTTATACTTAATACACAGGCTGGTGGTCTTTTGCAACGCTATTACAGCGACTTTGGCTACATTTTCTTCATTGTTGCGGTTCTTGCAATTCTTTCACTCTATGAAAAAATCAAAACCGAAGAAGGTACAAAAAACCTTAACACAACCGTATTAATTTTTTCAATTTTAAGTATTGTTTACACAATTGCACTTGTTTTTTCCAGAGCAGATGCTACAATAGATACATTAAATCCAACCTTATTCGGCAAAATGGCACATATTGTGCAGTTCTGGCTATAAGGTGAAAAAGGACTGATATTATGACCAGACAAAAAAAATCATTCACACTCAGGTGCACCGCTCTGTTGCTTGCACTTATTATGATTGTGGGCTCATTTGCAGGGTGCAAAAGCTCAGAAGAACCCGAGTCAACTGCGCCCTCAACAGAGGCTACCACAGTTCCCACAACAGTATCACCCTATACTACGGGTGAATTCAACCCACTTACAGGTGAACTTAATTACGACAAGGCATTACTCAAAAACAGGACTGTTATGGTATCTGTTGAAAACTCTCCTCAGGCAAGACCTCAATGGGGAATTTCCTCGGCAGACATTGTGTGGGAAATGGTTGTTGAGGGCGGCATTACACGTATGCTGCTGATGTTTGCGGATGCCTCTCGTTTACCCGATAAAATAGGTCCTACAAGAAGTGCAAGGCACTACTTTGTTGAGCTTGCAGAGGGCTTTGACTCAATATTC
This sequence comes from Acutalibacteraceae bacterium, assembly GCA_045602985.1. GTDB lineage: Bacteria > Bacillota > Clostridia > Oscillospirales > Acutalibacteraceae > DTU089. The sequence continues at coordinate 53,343 of JAZULH010000070.1, forward strand.
GTACACTTCGGCGGAAGTCCGCAGGCATACAGTGCCATCCGCAAGCAGGGCACAGACGATATTGATGGTATGTACCTTGGCAACACCTTCTCCCGCGATACAGCTCGCAAGGTTTCCTCTGAGCACAGAGCATACACCACAAAGGACAAGGTTGTTGATGCCATTGCCAACAAAAAATACCGCACAGAGGTTGAAGAGGGCAAGGAAAAGCCATTCTCCTTCAGTCCCACCGCATACACACTCCCCGACGGTGTCTGCACAGAACTAACAGTACCGTTTTCAAACAGTTATACCTATAAATATACTTATGACACCGAAAAGAAGGTATATTTAAGCTCCCTTGGCGGCAAAGCATTTATGGATGATAACGGAACACAGCAAAACTTCACAAATATCATTGTTTGCTATGTTGACGTAGGAAGCATCTCAGGCGATTCAAAAGGCAGAGTAACCTTTGACCTTTCTGACGGTAAGGGTGTTTTTATAAGCAACGGCTCCTACCAGAATATCACCTGGGAAAAGGGCGGATACACAGATATTATGAAGTTTTATGTTGCCGACGACAGCTCTGACGATGCCGATAAAAAAGAAATTGCACTTAATGTTGGCAGAACATATATTGCCCTGGTACCTTCCTCAAGGCAGAGTTTAACTGAAATAAAATAATCATAACCACCAGTTGAACTGGTGGTTTGCACAGGCCCTATAAGGGCCCCCTACTGGCTTGCCGACTAAAAGTCGGCACAGAGGTTTGACATCGCATTACTATTTCAAGCAGCCGCTCTCGTGCGGCTGTTTGTTTTTTGCTTAATTATTCTTGTTACCCGTAAACGGGTCCATGTACTCTTTGAGTGAT
>JAZULH010000071.1:0-6810 GCA_045602985.1 Acutalibacteraceae bacterium
TTATATGTCGATATGTTATCACACTGAGGGGAAACACAAATGGAAACAAAAACAAATTTGATTGTAATGCTTACTTATAATGATATGACAATCAATAATGCATACAGTGTTTTTGAATGTTGCAAAGATACCCCTGCAACATACTGGGGAATTAAGGAAGCAGGGCTTTCTGACACCCAGATGAAGAATTTGTTCAATTACATCAAGTCCTGTAACAAAAAGACTGTGCTGGAAGTAGTTGCTTATAATGAGGCAGAATGTCTTGCAGGTGCAAAAACCGCAATAGAATGTAATTGTGACATTCTTATCGGCACAACATACTTTGACTCTGTAAACCAGCTCTGTAAGGATAACAACATTAAATATATGCCATATATCGGCGAGGTATCTCAACGTCCGTCAGTATTAGAGGGCGATGCAGAACAAATGATTCGCCATGCTGAGGAATACACATCAAAAGGTGCTTTTGGTGTAAATCTGTTAGCATACAGATATACGGGAAATCCCACAGAGCTGCTCAAAAAAACAACTGAAAGCAAAAGCTTCAAGGTGTGTGTGGCAGGCAGTATAGATTCTTATGACAAATTAGATGTCATCAAGCAGGCTTCGCCGTGGGCAATTACCGTCGGCAGTGCTTTATTTGACAACAAATTCGGTAATACACTCAGCGAACAAATTACAAATATATATAACTATCTCAATACATAAACGGCAATCCCCGAACGTTGATAACGTCCGGGGATTTACTTTATTCTCTTATTTGTTCAGGCGGAATCAAGGAATGATCAAACATTACTACCGAGTGATTATCTAAAACCAGGTCTTTAGCCACAAGCTCGCCTGTGGCTCTGTCAAAGGTGCGCTTATATATCTTTGAATTTCTGTAATACTTTTCGCCCTCTTTTTTAAAGTGATGATCTTCCTCCCAGATATCATAAGTCCATGGAAACTCTTTTTCACAGCGCAGCTCGGCATACAATTTTTCATCAGCACACCAAGCAAGAAGCTGAATATCTTTATCAGTATTATTTTTAAATCTGTAATCAATGTAATTGTAGCTCACAGACGTACCCGCATTGAAAGGCACACGCTTTCCTTCATCCGGACCAAGAGCATCAGAATGCTGGTGAAACTCTGTAACCTCAAAGGGACTGTGCAGAACCAATCTATGTATGGTATTACTGAGATTACATAAGCCGCCGCCAAGACCCGGCATAATTTTATTTTTAATAATAACTCTACCCGGCTTATAGCCTTTACGTTCAGTAACCTTGCCGATATTGTGCCAGAAAGAAAAAACCTCACCGGGATGAATAATAATACCATTTATTTTTTTGCAAGCAATATCTATATTTACTGCTTTATTCTCCTGCAGAGTCAGGTCAATACCTGGTGCCCTTTTTATAAGGTTACAGCTGTATTGGGAAACAACAACCGGTAATTTATCATCGGTAAATGTTTTTGCAAGCTTGTCCTTACTAAGCAAATTTTTTATGTGCCTTTTTAAAATTTCTTTATGCATTGATATAGCATAGGTTGTGGGATTAATATCACAAAAAAGCTTACCTTTCCATCGCATTTGCAAAACCCTCCTCTTTTAAAATATCCCCTATTCTGTTACGGTATTTTTTGCTCATTCCGCGTAACACCATAATTGCCTTTTCAACATAACGGCGTTTACCGATTTTGGTTTCGTTGGGTGCAGTAATAAATTTAACCAAAACATTCGGTATTCCGCAACGGTTTGCACCCAGAATATCAGTAAAAATCTGGTCACCCATAACAAGTGTTTCTTCCTTTGCAGTACCAAGCATATCCAACGCTTTAATATAGGCATCAACCGCAGGTTTATCTGCTTCACAGATATACATTGTATCTATATTCTTAATAAATCTCAGCACACGCTCCTCATCATTATTGGTGAGCAGTAATGTTCTGAATCCGATGTTATGTATTTCCTTAAACAATTGGTCAACAGCCTCTGTTGAATCATCACCATGGTGAACAAGGGTATTGTCAACATCCAGAATCAATGCTCTGAAGCCCATATTATAAAGCTTATTGTAATCAACAGCAAAAACACTGCTGACATATCCGTGAGGATAAAACCGTTCTAACACATAATCACCCTAAACCTTATTCTAAACTACGTTTATTATAGTTTATATACATAATAAAATCAAGTTTTGAAAAAAAGTTATATTTTTATAATTTTCTCCTTGACAAATGATGGAAGTAGTGATATCCTATATGCAGTTAGCAACGACTAACTCATTAATTTATTCACACAGAGGTGAACACAAATGAATTTAACTCAAGCACAGGAAGGTGTAGAATATATAGTTAAAAGCATTGTCACCGATGACGAAGAACTTGATGCATTTTTATTTTCACTTGGTTGCTATGCAGGTGAGCCGATTACTGTCATAAGTCACCTTAAAGGCGGTTGTGTTGTTTCCATTAAGGATGGCAGATACAACATTGATAAACAATTGGCTGAAGCAATCAACATCTGAAAATACTATTAAAGAACGGAGCTTATGCTCTGCTTTCTTTCACCACTCGAGTTAGCCACGGCTAACCACCTTTTTAGTTTATGATTCTATTGATATACAAGGAGGTAACAACCATGAGAATTGCCTTAGCGGGTAATCCCAACAGCGGCAAAACCACAATGTACAACGCCCTTACCGGTAAAAATGAAAAGGTCGGTAACTGGGCAGGTGTTACTGTTGAAAAGAAAACAAGCCCTATCAAAAAAACTTTGTCCGACGGCGAGGAGCTTATTGCAGTAGACCTTCCCGGTGCTTACTCAATGTCCCCCTTTACATCTGAGGAAAGTATTACAAGCTCTTATGTAAAAAATGAGAATCCCGATGCCATCATCAATATTGTTGATGCAACAAATCTCAGCCGTAGTTTATTCTTTACAACTCAGCTTTTAGAATTAGGTATTCCCGTTGTTGTTGCCCTTAACAAAAGTGACCTTAATGAGAAAAAAGAAACTGTAATTGATACAAAGGCTCTTTCCGAAAAGCTCGGTTGCCCTGTTTTTGAAACTGTTTCTACATCAGCAGAAGGTCTTAAAGAGGTTGTTACCGCCGCAAAAAATCTTAAAGGCAAAGGACAGAAAGCACCTTACATACAGGGTGATATTGACTTAACTGACAAAGCAGTTGTTACTGAAGCGGACAAAAAACGTTTCACCTTCGTAAACGGTATTGTAAAATCTGTTGAGACACGAAAGATTCTCACCAAGGAAAGAAACTTCCAGGACAAAATTGATGAGATTCTTACCAACAAATGGTTAGGACTTCCTATTTTTGCTGTTGTAATGTTCCTTGTATTCTGGATTTCACAGGCAGGCCCCGGTGTATGGATTGCAGATTGGCTTACAGGTATACTCGAAGGCGGTCAGGAATGGATTGGCGGTCTGCTCGAAAACGCAAACCCCTTACTGTATGCTTTACTCGTTGACGGTGTGATCGGCGGTGCTATTGCAGTTATAGGCTTCCTCCCCCTTGTTATGGTAATGTATTTCCTCATTGCACTTCTCGAGGACTGCGGTTATATGGCGCGTGCCACTGTTGTACTTGACCCCATCTTTAAAAAGGTTGGTCTCAGCGGTAAATCGGTTATTCCCTTTGTCATCGGCACAGGCTGTGCAATCCCCGGCGTTATGGCTTGTCGTACCATTCGTAACGAGCGCGAGCGCAGAGCAACCGCTATGTTAGCTCCTTTTATGCCTTGCGGTGCTAAATTACCCGTTATTGCATTGTTTGCAGGCGCGTTCTTTGAGGATGCCTCATGGGTTGGCCCCCTTATGTACTTTGCAGGTATTGTACTTATTTTCTTCGGAGCATTGATTATAAACAAAATAACCTGCTACAAAGTAAGAAAATCCTTCTTTATTATCGAGCTTCCCGAATATAAGGCTCCAAGCCTCGTAAGAGCTTTCAAATCAATGTGCTCACGCGGTTGGGCTTACATAGTAAAAGCCGCTACAATCATTCTCCTTTGCAACACAGCAGTTCAAATTATGCAGACATTTGATTGGAGCTTTAAGGTTGCAGAATCAGCCGACAAATCAATTCTTGCATCTATTGCAGGTCCCTTTGCTTATGTTCTTGTACCTGTTGTGGGTATTCTTTCCTGGCAGCTTGCTGCTGCAGCCGTTACAGGCTTTATTGCAAAAGAAAATGTTGTTGGCACCCTGGCAGTTTGCTTTGTAGGTCTTGATAATCTTATTGATACAGAAGAGCTCGCCCTTATGGAGGGTGCCGGTGCTGAGGTTGCATCTGCATTCGCCATTACAAAGGTTGCTGCGCTTGCATACCTTATGTTTAACCTTTATACACCCCCCTGCTTCGCAGCCATCGGCGCTATGAACGCTGAAATGAAGAGTGCAAAGTGGCTCTGGGGCGGAATAGGCTTCCAATTAGGTACAGGCTTCACAGTAGGTTACCTTGTTTATCAGATTGGTACACTTATAACAACAGGCTCCTTTGGCGCAGGCTTTATACCCGGCCTTATTGCAGTTATTGCCTTCGTTGCAATTATTGTTACATTGTGCTTCAGATCAAAGAAAAAGTTCAATGAAGAATATGCTCTTAAAGCAAAAAAAGCTACTGTAAATAAATAAAACAAGAATAAAGAAACACATTCGGAGAATAATTATGGAAAACATTATTATAATTGCTATTATTTTATTGATTATAGGCGGTGCTGCCGCTTATCTGATACGGGCAAAAAAACGCGGAGTAAAATGCGTGGGCTGTCCGCACGGCTCCGAATGCGCAAAAAAATCAAGTCAGCAAAAATGCAACGGTAGCTGCGAAAGCTGCAATTGTTGTTCAAATGATGCTTGACTGTACTTACGGCACCCGAACAGGGTGCCGTTTTTCATTAATTATTGTTGCAAATGGTTTATGGTTATGATAAACTTATGGAGAATTTTACATAATATTGCAAGGTGTTTATATGTATTACGGTATTATAACAATAGCAGTTGTTCTTTTCGGAATACAATTTCTTTTTAATGATAAATATCAGAAGGAAGCAGGCAATGGACCTGCCGCAACCTTCATATTTTCATTTTTCAGCAGCTTTGTGGGATTTTTATCACTGCTTGCTGTAAACAAATTTCAGATTGATGTTACTCCGTTTACACTGTTTCTCAGCTTTGTTGCTTCGTTGAATATGTTGGCATACAACTACTGTTCACTAAAGGCTATTGAACACATAAACCTTTCGCTTTATTCACTGTTTGCTATGCTTGGCGGTATGGCTCTCCCCTTTGTGGTGGGTATTGTGTTTTACCATGAGCAAATGACAACCGGCAAGCTGATATGCCTGTTGCTTATAACAACAGCCCTTGCACTCACTGTAGGAAAAAGTGATAAAAAAGAAAAAATCGCTTTGCTTTATTATGCCGGTATATTTATACTCAACGGTATGTCCGGTGTATTATCAAAAATATACTCCTCAGCAACATTTGACAAATGCGAGGTCGCTGTTTACAGCATCTGGTCGGCTTTATTCTGTGCGTTAACATCGGGCATAGTTTTAGTTGTCATGCGTAAAAAACTGCCTAAATTAAGCAAAAAAGCCTATTTATTCACCGCAGGATACGGCGGAATAAATACATTTGCAAATTTACTGCTTCTTATTGCCCTTGCAGTACTGCCTGCTTCCGTACAATACCCATTTGTTACAGGCGGTGTTATGATAGTTTCCACAATAATTAGCCTTATTACAGGTCAAAAGCCATCAAAAAAAGAAATATTTGCTGTGTTACTCTCATTTATAGGTATATTAACACTTGTATTTATTTAAATTTACCAATTCACCAGCAAGAAATATGTTGATTTTTACGAAAAACAAGTCTATAATAAAGGCGACAAAATAAATAAGAGGCGATAATATGAATATATGGCACGATATTAACCCGGAGCGAATTTCACGTTCATCCTACGCGGCAGTAATCGAAATTTCCAAGGGCAGTAAAATGAAATACGAGCTTGACAAGGAGACAGGACTTCTGAGACTTGACCGTGTACTTTATACATCAACGCACTACCCTGCCAACTACGGCTTTATTCCCAGAACCTACGCAAAGGACAACGACCCACTTGACGTGCTTGTGCTTTGCTCAGAGAAAATCGAACCGATGGCACTTGTGGAGTGCTACCCCATCGGTGTTATCACTATGCTTGATAACGGTGCTGCCGACGACAAGATTATCTCAATCCCCTTCAACGACCCCACATACAGCACATATAAGGACATCAGTCAGCTTCCTTCACACGTATTTGACGAAATGAAGCACTTTTTCTCCGTTTATAAAACACTTGAGGATAAGGACACGGCAATTGATGAGGTCAAGGGTGTTCTTGACGCTGTTGCAATCATTGAAGATGCAATAAAAGAGTACGAAATAAAGTTCGGAAAATAACTGAAATTTATGTAAAAATCTCTTGCAATTACAATAACTTTGTGGTATTATATTTGACTGTATGAACAGCAAAAGGAGGTGCCGTAATGCCCAATATTAAATCTGCAAAGAAGAGAGTTCTTGTTAACGCAACAAAGGCTGCTAACAACAAGTCAGCAAACTCTGCACTCAAGACCGCTCTTAAGAAAGCTAACGCAGCTATTGAATCAGGCGACGCTAACAAGGCTGAGGCTGTTAAGGTTGCTGTTAAGAAGCTTGACCAGGCTGCTGCTAAGGGTCTTCTTCACAAGAACAATGCAGCTCACAAGAAGTCACAGCTTGTTAACAAACTCAACAAGTCAAACTAATTTTGGCTG
>JAZULH010000072.1:0-28379 GCA_045602985.1 Acutalibacteraceae bacterium
CCGAAAACTGCCGAAGGCAATATCACTTGTCGCAAGACAAATATCACTGCGAAGCAATAAAACTCGCCGAAAGGCGAATAAAACTGCGGAGTGTCCTTACGAACACTCCGCTAACCTCAAGGAGTAATTTTTTGTGTTTTAATTATTCTTCAACCTTGCCTGCTTTAACAGCCTCAAAGTCATCAAGAATCTCCTTTGAGGGAGCCTTTGTGAGAAGTGAAACAACAACAATCACAATTGATGAGAAAATAAATGCGGGAAGAAGCTCATATATACCGAAGGGGCCGCCGAGCTTGCTTATAACAAGCTTCCACAGGAATACCATTCCGGCACCGCTTACCATACCTGCAATTGCGCCTGCTCTGTTGATTCGCTTCCAAAAGAGTGAGAAAATCATAAGCGGACCAAATGTAGCACCAAAGCCTGCCCACGCAAATGAAACAATACCGAAAATGACGCTGTCTTCATCAAGAGCAATAACCACAGCAATAAGTGCAATAACAAGAAGTGTTATTCTTGTCATTGTCATAATCTGCTTGTCAGTAGCATCCTTTTTAACAACATCCTTATAGATATTCTTTGCAAATGCAGATGCAGAAATAAGAAGGTATGAGTCAGATGAGCTGATTGTTGCAGCAAGAATACCTGCCATAACAAAGCCTGCAAGAACCGGAGGCAGGAAGTTTGTTGAAAGCGTAATAAAGATGCTTTCTGCGGCACCCTTTGTAAGATGCTCCACAGGGAAAAGCTGTCTACCCACGATACCGATAAATACTGCAACAGCAAGGGAAATAACAACCCATATCATTGCAATGCGACGTGACATTTTAAGCTCGCTCTCTTTACGGATAGCCATAAAGCGGAGAAGAACCTGGGGCATACCGAAGTAGCCGAGACCCCATGCCATCATTGAGGCAACAGTAAGTGCACCGTAAGGAGCCTTGTCACCAAAAACAGGAGCACCGTTCTGAACAAGCTGAACGCCTGCTTCATCAACAGCCGGTGAAGCAAGACCAAAGAACTCAAGAAAGCCGGGAATGCTCTGAGCATTTTCAATAACTGCTGAAATACCGCCGGCTTTAATTGTGCTTACAACAACAATCACAGTAAGTGCAACAAACATAACAATACCCTGCATAAAGTCGGATGCACTTTCGGCAAGGAAGCCACCAAGGATTGTGTAAAGAAGAACGAAAACCGCACCAACAATCATCATTGCCACATAAGGTGCATCGAAAAGTGTTGCAAACAGCTTACCGCAGGTTACAAAGCAGCTGGAAGCATAAACTGTGAAGAAAATAAGAATAAACAGTGCTGACAATGAAACAATTACCTTTTTATCCTCACGGAAACGGTTTGAGAAAAATTCCGGCAAGGTAATTGAGTTGTTTGCCCTTACGCTGTATCTTCTGAGACGTTTTGATACAATAAGCCAGTTAAAATATGTACCTACTGCAAGACCTATTGCTGTCCATGCGGCATCAGCAAGACCGCACCAATATGCAACACCGGGCAGACCCATAAGAAGCCAACCACTCATATCTGATGCCTCGGCACTCATAGCAGTAACCCAAGGACCTAAGGAACGTCCGCCCAGGAAGTAGTTTTCGGAGCTTTTGTTTGCGCGCTTTGCAAACACAAGACCGATAACGATAACAACTGCCATATATATGACCATGGCAATTAAAATCTGTGTGGATTTTTCCATAATTTCACTCCTAAAAATAAGATAATTGATATAATACCATAACTTACATTAATATTCAACAATTTTTTTAATTATAAATTTTCTATGTATAATTATACCATCATTATTTCAGTGCTACATAATGCACCCTGCCGTAATCCGCTTCTATTGTGCTGGAATATACTGATGAATTGGTGTAATCAGCCAAATCCTGAAAATAATCCTTGTACCCGACGTCACCCTTTTCAAAAATTTTTATATACACATAAATTTCATTATTCTCGGTTCCGATCAATGCATCGCCCACCGTTGAAACAAAATCATCTTCATATTTTTCAACCACAATATAATTGGAGAAAAGGCTCTCGTTACAATCAGGCAAAAGCTCATCATAATTATTATTACACAAACTCAGTTCATCCGAAAATCCAAACTTGAAATTGAACCATATATCACTGTAATTACTATCAATATCCCGCATAACCGTAGCATCCACGTTGTACCATTTGCCGTCAAGCAAAGCCACACACCAGGTGTGACCGGTGCCTTTACTCTCCTCATTACTGTCAGTCGTGGTTTCTTCAGAGTCAGTTTCCGACTGCTCAGCATCCTTGTCAGCTTCATTAATATCAGGGTCATAAACCTTCTCAAAGCACTTTATTCCGTTGATATTACACAGTAAAGAGAACATATTCGAAAAACCGTCACAAAGCGTTTCTTTTTCTACAACAGCATTATAAAGATGGTCGCAATTGTGAAAATCACCTTCATCCTCGCTGTATTCTACACTTTCCACCACATAGTTGAAAATTACTCTTGCTTTATCCTTATCTGTTTTGGCTTCACTGAAATCAAGCTTTATTTCCTTTGCCTGCTCAACAGCCTCTAAAACATTATCCGTACGTTCCTTTGTGAAATTGTCTATTTCTGCTATAGTTCCCGAAATTTCCTTTTCCGCTAACTCCCCCATAATTTTTTCAGAAAAGATCATTTTCGTTTCCCACACACTGTACTTCACATTTTGTTGAAGTAACGAAGAGTCTGAAGAAAGAAGTGTAATTATATCATCAATCCCTCTGCCGTCCCTATAGCCTGCATCATCAACAACATAAATGAAATTATAATTGTTGTCCCAGGCATACTCCAATGCGTTGTAAACTACTTTTTCCTCCGAGCTGAGCAGCTCGTAGCAAACCCTGCTGTTATATGCATCGGTTTTTGCCTGATATGACTCCAATTCCTCCGCACTCAGCCAAACCGAATTCTCTCCGAATTCATACCCTGTGCTGAATCCGTATGTTTGGTCAGGATACCATGCCGCAATAAGCTCCTCACGCCGTTTCTCATAATGCTTGAACACCAGAACCGTTGCAACAATCAAAATAAAACATACTGCAACTTCAAAAAAACGTGCTTGTTTATTTGTTTTCACAGCCCACACCTTGCCTTATTTTTTATTTACGCAAATTATATCATAATCCTTACAGATTACACAACCTTTCAAAAAAATATCGCCTGCAATTTGCACAAAAAAACACGAATTTTTTCTATCCGCACCTTATTGAAAAGTATATAAATATCCATTATTATTAACTCATAAAACCTACGAAAGGGGTATTATATATGAAAATTACATTTATGGGTGCCGGCAGCACTGTTTTTGCACGTAATGTTATAGGTGACTGTATGTGCACCGAGGCTTTGAGGGACAGCACTTTTGCACTCTACGATATTGATGGCGAGCGACTTCAGCAAAGCTACACCATTATAGAGGCTATCCGCAAAGCAAAAGGCGGCTACGGCAAGGTTGAGTGTTACCTTGGTGTTGAAAACCGCAAGGATGCTCTCAGGGGAGCAAGCTTTGTTGTTGATGCCATTCAGGTTGGCTTGTATGACCCCTGCACAATCATAGATTTCGAGGTGCCTAAAAAATACGGCCTGCGCCAGACGATAGGTGATACCTTAGGCATTGGCGGAATTATGCGTGCACTCCGCACAATTCCCGTGCTTGAGGATTTTGCACGTGATATGGAAGAGGTTTGCCCTGATGCACTTTTCCTCAACTACACAAACCCAATGGCAATGCTGTCGGGTTATATGCAGCGCTACACAGGTGTTAATACCGTAGGTCTTTGCCACAGCGTGCAAACCTGTTCATCTGACCTTTTTGAGCAGCTTGGTATGCAGGATAAATTAGAGGGCAGGAAGGAGCTTATTGCAGGTATTAACCATATGGCGTGGCTCCTTGAAATTAAGGATAAAAACGGCAACGACCTTTATCCCGAAATCAAGTCCAAAATTGATGATAAGCTCAACGACCCCGATTTCAGCAACAAGGTACGTCTTGAATACATTAAAAACTTCGGCTACTACTGCACAGAATCAAGTGAGCATAATGCAGAGTACAACATGTTCTACATAAAGAGCAAATACCCGGAGCTTATCGAAAAATACAACATTCCTCTGGATGAATATCCCCGCCGTTGCGTAAACCAGATTGAACGCTGGAAAAAGGATTATGAGGAAATGCTTGAAAAGGGTGTTAAGGAACACAATCGCTCCAACGAGTATGCATCACACATTATGGAATCAATTGTTACAGGCACCCCCTACCAGATTGGCGGTAACGTGCTGAACTCCAACCACCTTATTACAAACCTGCCGGCAGAGGCTTGTGTTGAGGTTCCCTGTCTTGTTAACGGCAGAGGTGTACAGCCCTGCTATGTAGGTGCACTCCCTGTACAGTGTGCAGCAATGAATATGACAAACATCAATGTCCAGTTGCTTACCATTGAGGCGGCACACACAAGAAAGCTTGAGCACATCTACCAGGCAGCTATGCTTGACCCACACACAGGTAGTGAGCTTGATATTGACACAATCAAGAAAATGGTTGATGACCTTATTGTGGCACACGGTGATTATTTACCGAAATATCATTAAAATCACATAATTTGTTAACAGATAATGTATATAATACTCAGCAAATACTATTTCAGGAGGCTTACATTATGAAAAAAGGCACAATTATCATTATTGCCATTGTGGCAGTTATTGCGATTATCGGTGGTATGTGTGTTTCAAATTACAACACCCTTGTTACTGCACACGAATCAGTACAGAGTGCAGAAGCAAATGTTGACACCTATCTCCAAAGACGAGCAGACCTTATTCCTAATGTAGTTGCAAGTGTAAAAAGCTTTGCAAAGCACGAAACAGAGGTTTACGATAGAGTTATGGCGGCACGCGAAAAGCTTGTTGGTGCAGATACCGTTGCAGATAAGGCACAGGCAAACGAAGAGCTTACCTCCGCTTTGCAAGGTCTTACAGTTGTTGTAGAAAACTACCCCGAGCTCAAATCCGATGCAACATACGTTGCCCTTATGGATGAGCTTGAAGGTAGCGAAAACAGAATTGCTACTGCAAGAAAGGATTATAACGACACAGTACAGATGTACAACAATAAGATAATCAAATTCCCTGCAAACATCTTTGCGGGCATATTCGGTTTTGAAAAGGCAGAGTATTTTGAGGCAGCTGAAGGTGCAAAGGATGCACCTGATGTTAATAAATTACTTGGTGACTGATTATGAAAAAGTGCAATAAACGGAAACTCCGCAGATTAAGTCTTCTGCTTTCTCTTATTGCTCTTTGCCCCGTTCTTTTAGGTGCGGCACCAAGTCATACCTCGAAATTTTATGTAAATGACTATGCAGATGTTTTATCCGATGAGACGGAAAGCCATATTTTGGATACGGCGGTTCAGCTGAATAATGAAACAACTGCTCAGGTGTGTGTTTTAACAATTGACTCCCTTGACGGAGAAGGCATTGCCGAATATTCGGTTGAAACCTTCAGGGAGTGGGGTATCGGCGATAAGGATAAAGGAAACGGTGTTCTCATTGTTCTGAGTGTGGATGACCGTGAAATGTGGATTACATCAGGCTATGGCATTGAAGGTACACTTACAGATGCAAAAATAGGTTCTCTGCGTGATACTTATGCTATGCCTTATTACAGGGAAAATGACTTTGACACAGGTACGAAAAGGCTCTTTGATGCCATTGTAAGTGTCATCAGAACTGAAGAATACGGCTTGGAAGCATTGGAGGGCTACGGCTATGTAAGCTCTGTATATAATGAAGAAATGGAGCTTACTGCCACCGATTTAATGACGTTACTGTTTATATTGGTATCGCCCTTCTTATTGGTGGGAGCAATTACCTTCTGTCAGTTCATAAAGTTTCTCAGACTTAAAAGATTTGACAGACTCAACGGAACAAACAATGCCGCCATATATCGGCAGAATTACAAAGAAAAGCGCAAACAAATTATCATCATCCTGCTTCATATGTTCTTCCGTGCCGGTAAATTCAGACCGAGACATATCCACGGGGGATACGGCGGTCGCGGAGGCGGAGGCTTCGGCGGCGGTGGTTTCCACGGAGGCGGAGGAAGCACAGGTGGCGGTGGCGCCGGTGGCCGATTCTGATAAAACACTATTTAAAACAAAAGAGTTTGAGAATATTTCTCAGACTCTTTTGTTTTTGCCTGTGATATTTTTCTCTTGTAATTTTGTACGGAATATGTAATAATGTCTAAGTTAATTTATTTTTGAGTGGGGATAATATTATGAGTGAAAAAAGAAGCAGTTTTTCAGGCAAGCTTGGCTTTGTCCTTGCAACTGCAGGTTCTGCCGTAGGTTTAGGTAATATATGGCGTTTCCCTTACCTGGCGGCGCAGTACGGCGGCGGTATATTTCTTCTTGTATACCTTGTGCTTGCCCTTACCTTTGGCTTTGCCTTGATGTGTGCGGAAATTGCAATCGGCAGAAAAACAGGATTGAGTGCCATTGGTGCATATAAAAAGCTTAATAAAAAGTTCTCCTTTGTAGGTATTCTGGCATCAATTGTACCGATTATAATTCTGCCTTACTACTCCGTTATCGGTGGTTGGATTATAAAATATCTGACAGTTTTTGTTTCCGGAAATATGGCAAAGGCTGCAACTGACGGCTTCTTTGATTCATTCATCACCGCACCGTCGGAGCCCATCGGCTGGTTTTTAATTTACCTTGCACTTACTGCACTTGTTGTTCTTTTTGGTGTTGAAAAAGGAATTGAAAAGGTCAGCAAAATAATGATGCCTGTCCTTGTTGTTCTTACTGTTTTCATTGCAATATATTCTTTATTTATGCCGGGTGCGATTGACGGACTTATTTACTACATCAAGCCGGATTTCAGTAAATTTTCATCCACGACCGTGCTTGCTGCAATGGGTCAGCTTTTTTACTCAATGTCACTTGCAATGGGTATTATGATTACCTATGGCTCATATATGAAGAAGGACGTAAGCCTGGAAGGCTCTGTTAAACAGATCGAGCTGTTTGATACAGGTATTGCCTTCTTTGCAGGTCTTATGGTTATTCCTGCAGTTTTTGCCTTCTCAGGCGGTGATGAAACTGCCTTAGGAAAGGGTCCCGGACTGATGTTTGTTACACTCCCCAAGGTGTTCCAGAGTATGACAGGTGGCTCTGTGATAGGCACAGTATTTTTCATACTTGTTCTGTTTGCGGCGCTTACATCGTCAATCTCACTTATGGAAACTGTTGTTTCCATTTTCATAGACAAATTCGGATGGAGCCGTAAACCAACCTGCATAGGTGTATTTTTGGGCTGTATTGTTATGGGACTTCCCTCATGCCTTGGTTATGGTACCCTGGCAGACATAAAGGTATTGGGAATGGCATTCCTGGACTTCTTTGACTTTATAAGCAACAGCGTGCTTATGCCAATAGTTGCATTGCTCACCTGTATACTTGTAGGCTACGTTATTAAACCCAAAACCTTAATAGAGGAAATTGAGCGTGGCGGTAAATTCAAGCGTAAAACATTATTTACCGTTGTTATAAAATACATTGCCCCCGTGTGCATAGTGCTCATACTTATTTCATCCGTGCTTGATGCAATGGGCATTGCAAAAATCTAAAACCGACCGATACTGTTGAGGAAAAGTTTTAAAACAGAAGAATCCTCCTATGGCAAAAACCATAGGAGGATTTTTTAATTAAAGCACATCATAAATATTGCTTTCGCCTGTTTTAAGGTTAAATACAAGGCTCTTATCTTCACCATCTTCAACAAAGTCAAGGCAAATTGAATCATCACTTACAAACTCTGCAAGCTTTACCTTGTAATCCTTATCCTTGAAGAATTCCTTAAGGTAGCCTATTCTTTCATCGTCAAAATCACCTGCATTGTCAGAAACGAAAAGCACATTGCCGCAAACAGTATTGATTTTACCGTGAAGAAGCTTCTGCTCCATAGTGTAATTGATGTTAATGTCACGCAGAAAGAAAACATCAGGGTCATTACAGAATGCTCTGCCGTCAAGGTGATTGCGGAAAATTGTGTTGATAATTGCATTCTGTGATGAAGGATTCTCACAGTTAATCCTTATGGAGCTTACAAGTGAATTTACGCTGAGATTACCTGAAAGCGTGAATTTCCAGTTTTTGCTTGCATCGCAACTGATACGGCAGGCATCAAAAATACCCATACAAGCACCAATCGGCACACCGCAGCCAAGAATCCATTTGTCACCGCAAGCCTCGCGGAGAAGGTCAACACCATCGCACATAATTTCGCCACGGGTCTTACCGTTTCTGGGTTCGATGCACTGACTGTAAAGGAAGTCAAGCTTTACCATATCAAAGCCCCACTGGTTGAGCACTACATCAAATACTTTTTTGATATATTCGCGTGCCTCGGAGTTATATATATCAAGGGTGTATGCCCCGCCCCAGCCCTGACAGCCAAGCATCTTTTTGCCGTTACGGTTGTGTCTTAAGAGCCAGTCGGGATGCTCTTTTGCAATTTTTGAACTCACCTGTGCGCTGAATGGAGCAAGCCATATACCTGCTTTATAGCCTTTTTTGTGAATTTCATCTGCAATATACTTCATTCCGTGGGGGAATTTGCTTTCATCTGTAAGGAGCCAATCACCAACAGCCTGTTGATAACCGTCATCAACCTGGAAAATGTTTACCTCGTCACTTGCTCTGTCAAGTCCGTTAAGGTCGCGCAAAATTATATCCTCATTAATATCCTGGAAATAATTGTACCATGAGGTATAACCTGAAAGGTGCTCAATCGCAGGCTTTTTGCAACCAACAAAATCGAAGAAGTATTTATCCATTACCTCATCCATTCCGCCTTCTATTATTGCAATATCAAAAATCTCGTATTCCTGACCTGCTGTAAGCTTAAGACCATCAACATCTTTTCGGATAATAAACTTATCGTCCTTCATATCAACCGCAAAAATTGTAAAGCCGTTACGCTCGCTCCTTGAGCCGTAAAGCTTAATTTCCTTTTCGCCTCTTTCGCGGAAATAACAATAAGTGTATGCGTGGAATTTGCCCTCCTCACCGTAGCTTTCAAAGTGATAGTCACCTGAAAGACCTGCAAAATGCTTTACAAACTTTGTTATATTAGCAGCCTTGATAAGTCCGTCAAATTTATCCTTCTTTGAAAATTCACGGGTTGTAGTCCATGCCTGATAGCCGTTAGCAAAAAACAAATCGTCATCATCAAAATCCTTTTCCTTTTCAATCTCAAAGGATTTCATTTCAATGTTGCTCTTTGCCTTGAGAACACATTTTATTGAATTTTCTGTCTGCTTGAGCTCAACGGTAAAGCCTCTGCCGTCAAGACAGTTCTGTTTAACAAGTACCTTACCTATTAAAAATTCTGCTCTGATTTTTTCAAACATAACATTTTCTCCCATTCAGTTATTTATATCATCAATAAATTTAAGAAACTGCTTTTTGCCTTGTTCGTTTCTGTCAAATACACCGCACTGACCAAGAATATCTGCAAAAACCTTACCTATTTCATCCTGTAATATCTTTTCACAGTTTTCAGCGGTTATGATGTTTCTCTCTTTAATCTGTGATGCCCATTCAGCATGCTTTGCTATACGCTCATCGGCGGTTATATCTGCTCCGCTTACCATTGCATCCCTGAGCAGCGCCATTTCCGTTTTAAGTCGTGACGGAAGTACGGCAAGACCCATTACCTCAATAAGACCGATATTTTCCTTCTTAAAGTGATGATGCTGAGGATGAGGGTGATATACACCGTCAGGATATTCATCGGTCGTTATATTGTTCCTGAGAACCAGATCAAGCTCAAACTTGCCGTCCCTGAAGCGTGCAATGGGTGTAATTGTATTATGAGGAACGCCGTCAGTTTCTGCAAAAATGAATGCATCTTCATCTGTATAGGTACGCCATTTTGCAAGAATTTCCCCTGCAAGGGAGCAAATCTTATCTGTATCATCACCTACAAGGCGAAGAACGGACATAGGCCATTTTACAATACCGCCTGTAACCTGAGGATATTTTTTGAATTCCACAGGAGTTTCAATAGGTGCCTTTGCCATTGCAAAAGTATAGTTTCCGCCTTGAAAGTGGTCGTGAGTAAGAACCGAACCGCCAACAATGGGCAAATCCGCATTAGAGCCCACAAAATAGTGAGGAAATTTCTTTACAATAGCAAAAAGACGACGGAAGCCTTTTTCACTGATTTTCATGGGCTGATGGATTTTATCAAAGACAATGCAATGCTCGTTATAATAAACATAGGGTGAATATTGCAAGCACCAGTCCTCACCCTCAAGCTCAAGGGGGATTATCCTGTGGTTCTGCCTGGCAGGGTGATTAACTCTGCCTGCGTAGCCCTCGTTTTCGGGACAGAGCATACACAGAGGGTATGAGCTCTGCTTCATTTTAAGAGCAGCTGCAATAGCCTTGGGGTCTTTTTCAGGCTTTGAAAGATTTATTGTAATATCAATATCGCCGTAATCCGTAGATGTAACCCACTTGACATCATTCTTTATGCGATATTCACGGATATAATCGGTTTTTCGGGAAAGACGGTAATAATATTCTGTTGCCTTCTCAGGAGCATCCTCATAAAGGTCATAGAATTGTCTTATAACCTGAGAGGGTCTTGGAGTAATTGCTCCCATAAGCTTGGTATCAAACAAATCGCGGTAAACCACGGAATCTTCACAAATACCGCGACTGCAAGCATCGTCAATCAGGGTTTTCAAAATTTCCTCAAGGCTTGCCTCTTCTGCCGGCTCGGATTGCTCGATACTGTCAAGCTCCATAATCTCCAACAGCCTGTTGACAGCCCATACCCTATCAAGATTATCAATAAGGCCCTCCCTTACGGCGTATTCAACAAGACTTTTTATTGCTGTATTTACTGTCACGCTCTCGCCCCCAAGACACAAAACTTTAATAACATATTGATACAATTATATAGGTATTTTCCCCTTCTTGCAAGTTGTTTGCATAAAATTATTTTAAAATAAAAATATTCCCCGAAGAAACTGATGCTTCAACGGGAAATAATATTCACTCAGGCTTTATTCAGGTCTGTTTTGTCACTTACAAAACCCGACATTCATCTGACAAAACCCAACCATTTTACCTTTTTATTTAAAAATAGGTTTATCTGTTAATTTTACTGATTTTTTTGCCGTGCCCTCAAGCTCCAATATAACAAGCTCGTTTTCATCCTTAAGGAATGCACCGGGAAGGTACAGTGTGTGCTGGGGACCACGCTTGAGATATCTGCCCAGGTTAAAGCCATTGATGTAAACAACCGCATTCTTAAACCCGCGCATATCAACAAAGGTATCTTTTTTATCCTCAGCCTTAAATGTTGCCTTCATGAAGCAGGGGAATTTCTCCGCACAGTTTGAATATTTTATATCGGGGGCTTTATCAAGCTCCATACAGTAAACATCCCAATCAACAACATACTGACCCTCCAGGTAAACCGCTTCAATACCTTTGCGGTCATAGAG
The DNA here is from genome assembly GCA_045602985.1 of Acutalibacteraceae bacterium. Taxonomy (GTDB): domain Bacteria; phylum Bacillota; class Clostridia; order Oscillospirales; family Acutalibacteraceae; genus DTU089. The sequence goes on from JAZULH010000072.1 coordinate 11,570, forward strand.
TCTGCGTGAATAATTGACTCTACCCAGAGCCTGCACAAGAATATCCACCCTACACTCTCCGTTAAAGGCAGGTATATCCACAGAAAAGCTCTCGTCATAAAGCTCCTGACCCTTTAACGCGGTGCGGTCATAAGTATGCTTAAGCTCGCCGTTTATGTAAACATAGGCGATGTCACGTACACCGAAGGCTTTAAGCCGGCAATCATCATAAAATCCCTTTAAAACCGTGCTGTACAGTATAAGTCCGCTGTTCTGTCCGTAATGCTCCATATGATAAAGGATGTGGGACTTTTTGTGCTTTGCAAAGCCTTTATAAGCCTTTTCAAGCTCAGCGAACTGAGAAAAACTGATTTTTCCGTATGCTTTTGTTTGAGTGTCGGCAGGAAGCTCAGGCAATGCCTTTCCCAGTTTTTTTGCCATTCTGTCCCTTAAAATAAAATACTTTTCGGTATATCCGCCATACTCATTAAGGGGCGCACCATAATCGTAGCTTGTGGTTGTGGGGCAATAACAGTCATAGTAGTTTGCACCTGATGAAAAGCCGAAGTTTGTGCCACCGTGAAACATATAAAGGTTAAAGCTTGCATCCTCTTTGAAAAAACCGTCAAGGCTTCTGCCTAAGGTTTCTTCGGGGTCATCTGAATGGTGTGAGGTACCCCAACGGTCAAACCAACCGCACCAATGCTCTCCGCACATAAGGGGTTTATCGGGCTGAAGAAGCTTCAGGTCATCAAAACGATTTTCATTATATCCGCCGAAGTTTGCCACCATAAGCTCTTCCGGAATACCGCCACCTGAGAAGAAATATTTATCCTCACCGTCAGAGGTGAAAAGCTGACAATCAACGCCAAGCTCTTTCATATAATCGCGGAGCCAATAGAGGTACTTTTTATCTCTGCCGAATGAGCCGTACTCATTTTCAACCTGCATTGCAATAAGCTTTCCGCCGTTACTTTCCTGATAGGGTAAAAGCTTAGGTATAAGGACACCGAAGAAATCCTTAACCGCCTTTATATATTTGCTGTCCCAGCAACGTAATTTAGTATTTTTATCCTTAAGCAACCATGCAGGCAGACCGCCCAAATCCCACTCAGCGCAAATGTAGGGTCCCGGACGGACAATAACATAAAGCCCCATATCCTGAGCAATTTTAATGAAGCGCTCAATATCAAGCATACCTTCAAAGCAGAACTCACCCTTGCGGGGCTCGTGGAAGTTCCACGGAACATAGGTTTCCACAGTATTAAGACCTGACGCCTTCAGCTTCAGGAGTCTGTCCTCCCAATACTCTGCAGGAATTCTGAAATAGTGCATTGCACCTGAATAAATACGGAACTCTTCACCATCCATATAGAATTTACTGTTTTTAATTTCAAGCATATTTATTCCCCTTACTTTTTCTCTTGTAATATAGCCTGCAGTTTATCAGGATTGCGTGTTGTTATATTATCAGGACCGTATGACAAAATTGTATACATATCGGCCTGATTATTTACTGTCCATATAGAAACATACAGTCCTGCATTATGAAAAGCATCAACAAGCTCCTGTGATGCGCTGTTTTTGTTAAAGTTAATACCAATTGCACCACTCCTGCTGACCATTTCCACAAGTGAGTTAAGGTACTCGGGAGTATGTTTTCTTGCAGACACGACATCTACATTAAGATAGTAGGGCACAAGCGGACAGTTTTCCCGAACAGCTTCCACGTCTTCTTCATTTATACCTGTAAAGAACATCCTGTCAAACACACCTGTTTCAACAGCAAGCTCCGGAACCTTGCTAAGGTGGGCAGTACTTTTAACATCCACATTCACCCTGAGGTTATCAATGGTTTTGATTAACAGGAAAGCCTCCCTAAGTGGCACCTCGCCGCCCTTGGGCGCATCGTGTGATAAAACCGGTTCTCCGTTGTAATAATTCAAATCAAATTCAACTATATTTGCACCGTAGCCAGCGCCAACCCGAATAGCCTCCAATGAATTATCCTTTGTATCCACACATCCTGTGTGGGCTGTATATGTAAAGCCCTTGGGTAAATTAAGAGGCATTTTTTTCAACTCCTTTATACGACAATAATGTGCTATAATGTACACAAAGCACGCCGCTATCGCTACACAGATTAAACAAGCGATAATTATAAAAAGTTCATCTTTAATCATACAATCGCCTTCCACTACTTGATTATACAATTTCCTGCCATCAAAAACAAACATAAATTTAAAAACAGCAAGTCCAACAAAGAATATCTCCTCACTTTGTTATATTTGCCGAAAGCATAATTAAAAAACCTGTTGTATTCTTTGTTTTTATTTGATAAAATTTTTCTATTACATAATCAGGTGGTTTTATGAAGAAAGAAAACTTACAAAAGCTTGTTTTATCTGCCATGTTTTTTGGTCTGGGACTTGTACTCCCCTTTCTGACAGGACAGATACCTAAAATCGGCAATATGCTTTTACCTATGCACATTCCTGTTTTGCTGTGCGGTCTTATCTGCGGTTGGAAGTACGGTGGTACTATAGGTTTTTTTGTACCGCTGGTACGTTCCCTTACTTTTGGTATGCCTGTACTCTATCCAAATGCAATCGGAATGGCTTTTGAACTTTTAACATACGGCATACTATCAGGCATATTATATGAAAAATTCCATTGGCACTGTATAAAAGCACTTTATAAAACACTGTTAATCACGGCGCTTTCAGGCAGAATTGTGTGGGGCATTGCTCAGGTAATTATGCTGGGCTTGGGAGAGAATGGTTTTACCCTCGCATTGTTTGTTTCCAAAGGTTTTTTAAATGCAATACCAGGACTTATTCTACAATTCATCCTTATACCTGCTGTAATGCTTCTTTTAAAACGCAAACATCTTTTATCCCCAAAATTTCACTCAAGTCCCAATAAAAGCCAATCTCTAAACCATAATATTTAAACAATCCAGAACTCGTTCCCCCAAAAATCAAATTAAAAAGTTTTTAATTATTTAGGAGTTTTTATGAAAAAAGTATTAATGACAACAATAATTTTTTTACCTTTTATTCTCGGCACAATTGGCTTTCTTATTCAGGGAGAAAGTTTTTCCGATGCTGCTTATTATGCTTTTGCACTATATGCTGTCAATCCCCTCCACGAAGAAAGCAACATTTTAATAGAAATCACTCGTTGGCTCGCACCTGCGGTGGTGGCTAGTAGTTTATTGTTATTTATTAAAACTGTCTCGCAAAACATCTTTAATTTTTTTGTGTGCCTCAAAAAAGACTCTGTTACTTTATATGGTAATACTACCGAAGTTGAAATTTTGAAAAGCAATATCAAAAATAGCATAATATCCCCCAAAAACACCATAAGTGGCTCTAAAAATCATATTATAATGTTTGATAATGAGCTTGATTCCTTTCGTTTTTTTAATGAAAACAAAAACGAATTTTCCAATAAAAATGTTTTTATAAAATCCAATTCCATTGATATGTTCAAAAATGATAATAAAAATTTTAAAATATTGAACTTTGAAGAACTAATATCTAAAGACTATTGGAACAGCAGAAAACTTACCGACTTTCTTGATAGTTGTCCCAACGAATATAATATAGCTATAATAGGTTTTGATAGTTTAGGTCAAAAGCTTTTAGACTACGCTATACTCAACAATATATACTCACTTAACCAAAAGATTTGCTACCATATATGGGGAGACAGTAAATATTACTCCGAAATTCATTCTGATTTAATATTAATGAATGAAGACCAAATTATATTCCACAATTCGCAATGGTATGAAGACATAGAAGCTTTAAGTAAAACCAATCGATTAATATTTTCATCCACTCCTACAATAAATTCACTTATAATGTTATCAGAAAAGTACCCCCAAATGGACATAGACTGCTTTAATTTTGATGAAAATATTATAAACGCACTAAACAAACCCCAAATCAAAAGTTTCGGACAAAGCCATAAAATTCTGACAAGAGATAATTTATTGATGAACGACACATACTATTGGGCTAAACACTTAAACTATACATATGCATGTAAATATAACGAAGTATCTGATCCTGATAACACATTAAATATTGAAAAAGAGTGGGAAAAACTCGATTCTTTTTCTAAAAATTCCAACATTTGTGCTGCTAACTACCACACAATCAGACAAGCTGTTATTGCTCATAACAAACCTTCCATTATGGAACTTGCGGAAATGGAGCATATTAGGTGGTGTAGGTTCCACTACCTTAATCATTGGAGATTTGGTTTAACTGAAACCAATAAGAAAGATAGCAAAAACCGTATTCATCCCTGTTTGGTTCCTTTTAAAGATTTATCAGAAACCGACAAACAAAAAGACATAGATTCAATAAATGTTTTAAATCTGACCATACACTAAATTATACTCAGAAGGTGAAAATTATTATGTACAAAGGTTATGATCCCTACATTTTTATAAGTTATGCTCACAAAGACTCCGAAACGGTTATGCCGTTGATTCACGGCTTGGAAAACAATCATTTTAGACTCTGGTATGATAATGGCATTGAAGCCGGCTCCGAGTGGCCTGAATTCATTGCAGAAAAACTCATGAACAGCAAGGTTGTTATTGCCTTTATTTCCGCAAATTCTATTGCTTCACATAATTGTCGTAGAGAAATAAACTTTGCAATCGATGAAAAAATAGAGTTGTTAGTAGTTTACCTTGAGGATTTAAAACTTTCACCCGGAATGCGATTGCAACTAAACACATTGCAAGCACTATACAAAACAAAGTATAACGATACAGACAGTTTTTTAACATCGTTATGTTCAGCAAATATTTTAAAACCTTGCTTAGAAGATATTCCGACCACGAAAGCGCACCTTGAAGAAGAGCCTTCTGTTAAGTTTTCAACCTCTCCTGCGGTTGAAGAAGAGCCTTCCGTTAAAGTTTCAACCTCTCCTGCGGTTGAAGAAGAGCCTTCTGTTGAAGTTTCAACCTCTCCTGCGGTTGAAGAAGATCTTTCTGTTGAAGTTTTGAACTCTCCTGCAGTTGAAGAAGATCTTTCTGTTGAAGTTTTGAACTCTCCTGCGGTTGAAGAAGAGCCTTCTGTTGAAGTTTCAACCTCTCCTGCGGTTGAAGAAGAGCCTTCCGTTGAAGTTTTAACCTCTACTGCTGTTGAAGAAGAGCCTTCTGTTGATGTTCCAAACGCTTCTGCCGAAGTAACAGACTCAATATTTGTCGAAAAAAATCCACCTATCAATTCACAGAACGCTGAACAAAGTTCAACCGATGATATTATATACAATATAATTGATGAATACATAAAAACGCAACCTGAGTCTGTATTCAAATTAAAGCACGCCAAAGATTTGAAAACCCAACAAATAAAAAATGCTATTAAACATTATGCAAAAGATATTTCTGCAGAAGACGTTATAGCATTTGTTGACTTAACCGTAACAAAATCCGGAAAAAGTGGTTTTCTGTTTGCAAAAAACGCTTTTTACGTCAATTTCATGACCGAAGAGAATAGTTTTCTCTATAAAGAAATAAAACACGCAAAACCTGATGAATCCGAGGTGTACATTAAATTATATTTAAGAGATGGCACTATAACAAATGTCGCAAGCAGTACATTTGCTGATTATGCTTGTAGAATTCTTAATTCCATATCAGAAATATTCGATAATTACACACCCCCAAAAGAAGATAATCAAATCACATCAGCAATATACAATGCGTGTTACGAAACAGGTTTTGAAAATAATCTTAGATCAAAAAGAGAATTATCAACTAAACAAATACGTAACGCAAACAAGAACTTTTCAAATATTGTTTCTGATGATGAAATCGTTGCTATTTTTGATACAACCCTTATCAAAAATGGAAAAGAGGGTTGGTTGATTACTGAGGACAGCTTATATTTTATTGATAAATCATATCCTCAATTGATATTTACAGAGTTATCCGATGTAGAACAAATCGATAGTACACACATTCTTATAAAATATAAAAATGGTACAGAAAAGAGTCAATTTCAAAACATATACACTGAATGTTTATGTTTATTTTTAAAACAAATTATAAAACAGCAGGCATAAGCCTGCTGTTTTACTCTACTGTAACACTTTTTGCAAGATTTTTGGGTTTATCAATACTGCAGCCCTTGAGCTTCGCGGTATAGTAGCCCAAAAGCTGCAGGGGTAATACGAGCAGAGAGCTTACAAATTCTTCCGCTGTATCCCTGACACAAAGCAGCTTTTCTGCACCCTGTAACACATTTTTGCCTGTTACGGTTGTAACACCAATTACACGTGCACCCCTTGCCGCAACCTCGCTTATATTACTCACAGTTTTGGAAAACACACTTTTTTCTCCCACAACCGCCACTACGGGAGTCCCCTGCTCAATCAAGGAAATAGTACCGTGCTTAAGCTCTCCTGCGGCATAGGCCTGACTGTTTATATAACTTATTTCCTTAAGCTTAAGTGAGCCCTCACAAGCAGTAGCATAATCAGAAAGTCTGCCAATATAAAAAACATCGCGTGTAATAAAAAGCTCCTTTGCTACCTGCTTTACCTCTTCGTTAACTGACTCCAGCGTATCCTTTATTTTCTCAGGAAGCTTCAGAAGCTCATCAACCAGCATGCTGTATTTTTCGTCTGTAATACTCCCCTTGAGCCCTGCAATGTACAGCGCAAGTCCGTATAAAGCCACCAGCTGTGCCGAATATGCCTTTGTCGTTGCAACAGCAATCTCCTTTCCTGCCAGAGTAAATATAACATTTTCGCTTTCACGGGCAATTACGCTACCCTGCACATTAACTATTGACAGAACCTGTGCTCCGCACCTTTTAGCAAGGCGCAGAGATGCCAGGGTATCTGCAGTTTCACCGCTTTGGCTTATAAAAACAGCCAATGTGTTTTTATTTATAAGTGGCTCCGAATACCTGAACTCAGAGGCAATTTCAACCCTGCACGGAATTTTACAGAGCTTTTCCGTTACCCTTTTACCGACCAGACCTGTGTGATAAGCAGAACCGCAGGCAACAAACACAATTTCCTTAAGATTTTCTCTCAGAAAATCCTCATCAAGGGAGGAATCCGGCAAATACACCGTTTTGTTTTTTACAAGGCTGTTAACGGTTCTCGCAACCGCCTGTGGTTGCTCGGTAATCTCCTTGAGCATATAATGCTCAAACTCGCCTTTATCGAAGTCACCGCTGTCAAAATCAAATGCTTCCGGACGCTTTGTAATTTCAGTACCCGAGGCATCATAAAAATCAATTGTATCACTGTCGGCGCAACAGATTTCGCCGTGGGACAGCCTGTAAACAGAACGTATGTCATCATCTATTGCCGCACCGTCGGAAGCAATGTACACACCGTCCGTACCCTTAACCACAACAAGCGGACTTGAGCTTGCGGCAGCAAAAACAGTACCGGGAAAATCCTCACACAAAATCCCGAAGGCATAGGAGCCCTTTAGGACGGCGCAGGCGTTTGCAATAGCTCCGATAGGGTCACCCTTATAATACTTACCCAGCAAATGGGCAAAAACCTCAGTATCCGTCCTTGACAAATATCCGGTATCCTGTGGCAAAAGGGTGTTTTTTATTTCCTCCGCATTTTCAATTATACCGTTATGAACTACGGCAAACATTCCGTCAGGACTCAGGTGCGGATGGGCATTTTCCTTAGTGGCAGCACCGTGAGTTGCCCATCGGGTGTGAGCTACACCAACTATGCTTTCAGGTGCAAACACCTTTATTTCCTTTCGTAGCTCACTTATCCTGCCAACTGCCTTATAGCCTTTGATTTTGCCGTTTGCAAAAACAGCTATACCTGAGGAATCATACCCTCTGTACTCCAGCCTTTCAAGTCCGTTCAGAAGTTGGGGTACGACATCGTTAACGCCGATTTTTCCAATAATACCGCACATTGCAATATCTCCCTTTTTTCAAAAATACTTTTATATTTTATCTTGCGAACATCACTTTTATACATAAAATAGTATGTTGCAAAAAAAAGTGATTTGTGGTATTATTAAAGTCCACAGGAAAGGGGTGACAATATGCACGAATCAGGAGAAATGTATCTGGAAACCATACTTGTATTATCTGATGAAAAGGAAAGTGTGCGTTCTATTGATATCTGCGAGCATATGGGTTACTCCAAGCCCAGTGTAAGTCGCGCAGTAGGAATTCTCAAAAAAGAGGGCCATATTGTTGTTGACGGCAACGGCTACATTACACTAACCCAAAGCGGCAGAGAAATCGCAAACACAATATACGAGCGCCATACAATACTCACAAACGCTCTGATTGCCCTCGGCGTAGACCCTGAGGTTGCATCACAGGACGCTTGCAAAATTGAACATAACCTCAGCGAGGAAACCTTTGAGGCAATAAAAGCACATTACAACAAAATAACAGAATGAAAAGGAGCTTTATGCTCCTTTTTTATATTTTCCTTTCGGAAGCATATCCATTTTTTGAAAAATGAACAAAAAGCAGGAGATTTACGCAGTATTTTCCTATCACTATTTAGTTAAATCTCGTTGATTATTGTTATTTTATTTGGTATAATTATTTTCGTAATAGAAAACAAGGGAGAATTGTTTAATGGATTTTGAAAATTGGAACGGTTTTGAAGGCGGTACATGGAAAAAAGAAATAAATGTACGTAGCTTCATTAAGCACAATTTCACACCTTATGACGGCGATGAGAGTTTCCTCACCGCACCCACACAAGATACTCTGGATTTATGGGAGCAGGTTCTCGAGCTTTCACAAAAAGAGCGCGAGGCAGGCGGTGTTCTTGATATGGATACCAAGGTTATTTCCACAATAACCTCACACGCCCCCGGCTATCTTGACAAGGATAAAGAGAAAATAGTTGGTTTCCAGACCGACAAGCCCTTTAAGCGTGCGCTTATGCCCTACGGTGGCATACGTATGGCTGAAAAAGCTTGCAAGGACAACGGTTACGAAATTGACCCTGAGGTCAAGGAGTTTTTTACAATCCACAGAAAAACTCATAACGCAGGTGTATTTGATGTATATACCCCTGAGATGCGTGCCTGCCGTTCAAGCCATATCATAACAGGCTTACCTGATGCTTACGGCAGAGGCAGAATTATAGGCGACTACCGCAGAGTTGCTCTTTACGGTATTGACCGCCTTATTGAGGACAAGCTTGAACAAAAAGAGACTACTCGTTCTGCAATGTACGCCCAAGTTATTCAGGAGCGCGAGGAGCTTTCCGAGCAATTGCGCGCCCTCGAAGACCTTAAAAAGATGGCGGCAAGCTACGGCTTTGATATTTCAAAGCCCGCCAAGGATACCAAGGAGGCCATCCAATGGCTCTACTTCGGCTATCTCGGTGCTGTAAAGGAACAGAACGGTGCTGCAATGTCATTGGGCAGAACATCAACATTCCTTGACATTTATTCACAGCGCGACCTTGAAAAAGGCATCTACACCGAAAGTGAAATTCAGGAAATGGTTGACCACTTCATTATGAAGCTGCGTCTTATTAAATTTGCACGTACACCTGAATACAACTCACTTTTCTCAGGTGATCCTCAATGGGTTACAGAATCAATTGCAGGTGTTGCAATTGACGGCAGACACATGGTAACCAAGATGTCATACAGATATCTGCACACATTGGAGAATTTGGGTGCCGCACCCGAGCCTAACCTTACGGTTCTGTGGAGCACACGCTTACCCGACAACTTCAAGCGCTTCTGTGCAAAGATTTCAATAGAAACATCCTCTGTTCAGTATGAGAACGACGACCTTATGCGCTTTACTCACGGCGACGACTATGCTATTGCCTGCTGTGTTTCCTCAATGAGGCTGGGTAAAGAAATGCAATTTTTCGGCGCTCGTGCCAACCTTGCAAAATGCCTTCTTTACGCTATTAACGGCGGTATTGATGAAATCAGCGGTAAACAGATTGCCCCTGAGTACAGACCCGTTACCTCCGAGTACCTTGACTTTGATGATGTTATGGCAAAATACGATGCTATGATGGAATGGCTCGCAAAGGTATATGTGCATACACTCAACATCATCCACTATATGCACGATAAGTACAGCTATGAAAAATTGCAGATGGCACTCCACGACAAAAAGGTTACACGCTGGTTTGCTACGGGTATTGCAGGTCTTTCTGTTGTTGCAGACTCACTTTCAGCCATCAAGTATGCCAAGGTAAAGGCCATCCGTGATGAAAGAGGTATTGTAACTGACTACGAAATTGAAGGCGATTTCCCCAAATACGGCAACGATGATGACCGTGTTGATAAAATCGCTTACGATATAGTTCACAGATTTATGACCCATATCAAAAAGCACCACACCTATAGAGAAAGTATTCCCACCACATCTATTCTTACCATTACTTCAAACGTGGTTTACGGTAAGAATACAGGTGCAACACCTGACGGCCGTAAAAAGGGCGAGGCCTTTGCACCCGGTGCAAACCCCATGCACAGACGTGATTCTCACGGTGCGGTTGCATCCCTTGCTTCTGTTGCAAAGCTTCCCTTTGTGGATGCGCAGGACGGTATTTCAAATACCTTCTCAATTATTCCCGGCGCATTGGGTAAAGACGACCAAATTTTCGCCGGAGATATCGAAATTGACCTTGACTGCAGCAACGGTGCCTGCGGCACCCCCACCCTGTTTGAAGGTCTTGACGATATTGAACCTTTAGACTGATTTTTTGAATTTTACAGGAGGAATTATTATGGCAGCAACTCAGAATCAGATTGATAACCTTGTAACTCTTCTTGACGGTTATTGCGCTAAGGGTGGTCACCACCTTAATGTAAATGTTTTTTCAAAAGAAACTTTACTTGATGCTCAGGCTCACCCTGAAAAATATCCTCAGCTTACTGTTCGCGTAAGCGGTTACGCTGTTAACTTTATAAAGCTTACAAAGGAACAACAGGATGAGGTTATTTCCAGAACATTCCACGACAAAATCTGACTATGACAGGCTATATCCACTCAAAAGAAAGCTTTGGTACGGTTGACGGACCGGGAATAAGATATGTTCTGTTTATGCAGGGCTGTCCCTTAAGGTGCATTTACTGCCACAATCCTGACACCTGGAAAACAGGCACAGGCACCCCGGTAACTGCTGATGAAATCATAAAGGAATTCAATAAAAACCGCCCATTCTATAAAAACGGCGGCATAACCGTAACAGGCGGAGAGCCGCTGTTACAGGTGGATTTTCTTACAGAGCTTTTTAAAAAAGCAAAGGCAGAGGGTATTCACACCTGTATTGATACATCAGGTGCAACATACTCCCCCGAAAACCATCAGCTCAGGCAAAAGCTTGATATCCTTACAGAATACACGGACCTTGTTATGCTTGACATCAAGCACATAGATTCGGACAAGCACAAATCTATGACAGGTGTCGGCAACAGGAATATTCTCACTTTCGCCCGATACCTGGAGGAAAGAAATGTACCCTTATGGGTAAGGCACATCATAATTGAGGGCTACACCGATTCCCCCGAGGACCTGACAGCCTTGGGCGAATTTATAGGCACACTAAAAAATCTGAAAGCCCTGGATGTATTGCCGTACCACACAATGGGTGCAGGCAAATATAAAGAGTTGGGTATACCCTATCCACTGGACGGAATGGAGGCTTTGCCCGTTAGCAAGGCCGTGCAGGCAAAAAAATATATATTACAAGGAATAAAAAAGGTTGTTACACGGTAACAACCTTTTTGTTTTTATATATTGCAAAGACCTATAATATTTGTTAGAATTGTTTATATATCCCGACGGAGGTAATATTATGCAGAATAACCCTGTTACTGCTATCGTGGTAGGTGCAGGTCACCGTGCTATGGTTTACAGTCAATTAGCCATAGATAAACCCCACCTTCTTAAAATCGTGGGCGTTGCAGACCCAAACCCCGTAAGGCGCAAAATGGTTATGGAAAAATTCGGGTTCAACGAGGATATGTGCTTTGAATCAGCACAGGAGCTGGCAAAAAAAGGCAAGCTTGCCGATGCAATTATAAACGGCACAATGGATGAACAGCACATTGAAACTTCTGTTCCCCTTCTTGAATGTGGCTACGATATGCTCCTGGAAAAGCCATTTGCAGTAGACGAAGGCGAGGCACTTTTGTTAAAAGAATGTGCCGAAAAAAACAACTCAAAGGTTATGATTTGCCACGTATTGCGTTACACACCCTTTTACTACAGCATCAAAGAACGTGTTGCAAGCGGTGAAATAGGCGATATAATCAATATACAAACAACCGAACACGTAAGCTATCACCACCTTTCAACATCATATGTGCGAGGCAAGTGGGCAAACAGTCAAAAAAGCCACACAACAATGCTTTTGGCAAAATGTTGCCACGACATTGACCTTATGATGTGGATTATGAGCGAAACAAAGCCCGTTCAGATTGCATCCTTTGGCGGTAAATACCAGTTCAAGCCCGAGAATGCACCTGAAGGTGCAGGGACAATCTGTATGAAGGATTGTCCCCATGTGGACACTTGTGTTTACTCCACAAAAAGGCTTTATATCGACCATCCGGACAGATGGGCTTTTTATGTCTGGGATAAGCTGGAGCATATAGAAAACCCGACTATTGAGGATAAAATTGCACTTATGAAAAGTGATTCTCCATACGCCCGTTGCATTTATAAGTGTGACAATGATGTTGTTGACCACCAAAGCGTGCTTGTAAACTTTGAAAGTGGTGCCACAGGCACACACAATATGGTGGGCGGTTCTTCACAAAGCCTCAGAAAGATACATATCATCGGCACAAAGGGAGAAATTTTCGGAAACTTTGAAGAATCAAAATACACCGTGCTGAAAATCAACCCGTCACCTGATGCACATAATGAGGAGTGCGATGTGGAAGAGGTTGACCTTATGGTAAAGGGCGATATGGTAGGTGCCTTCGGCGGACACGGCGGCGGTGACGAAAGACTGTCCGAGGATTTTGTAAGATTCATCCGCGGTGAGAATGTAAGCCTTGCCTGTACATCAATTTTTGACTCTATGGCAGGCCATATGAGTGTTTACAAAGCAGACAAATCCCGCGAAAACGGCGGCAAGCCGCAGATTATTGAATATTAAGGTTTTTATTGTATAAAAAATAGCAAGAATTACGTCCTCGGTGCGTAATTCTTGCTATCTCTTTTTGCAATATTTACTTGCTTGTATCAAACTGAACTATACGACAAAAAGAAATATACATTTCCTCGGTGTCAATCTGTGCTTGCTTCAGAAGCTCTATTCTTTTTATGTGATTTGGTTCGTTGATTGCATCTGTTACAGCATTGAATAAATGATAATACATTTTCTTATAAAGCTCATTTTCCATAATTTTTTCTCCAATACATAAAAAATGCGCAGCCGAAGCTACGCACCAAAAACGCAAGCTCCGTTTGCTGCTACACAAATTAACGAAGTTCAAGGAACAAGGTTGAATAGAGCTGCATTTTTAACAAAATAAAAATACAACCAATGCTCCTTAAGCTATTTAATTTGTGTAGCAACAACAGTATAGCATAGGTTTTACATAAAATCAACAAGTGAAAAATAATCAAAAACAGTTTGTGGTCTGCCTCTCTCAAACAGAGAGGCAGACCACACAACAGCTTTTTTATTCTATTTTAAAAATGGTACATCAAACAAACCAAATCAAGTCAGACGCAAAACGGAAAACCTTTTATCCTGATTTTCGTATTTTTGATGTATGACGACGATTTAGAGAGCGACGGCGTACAAGGGTACGTCGAGCGAACTAAATCAAGTCAGACGCAAAAAAACGGAAATAACAAAGTTATTCGTTATAAATTATGATTATAAAACTCTCCAAAAGTTTAAGATTTGGATGAAGAACGAAGGCTTGTTACCGACGCTGTATATAGATACTGCGAGGTAGCAAGCCAAAGTTATTCGCCAAATATTAAACTCTTACAACTGAGATTACTACTTTTTCACCGTTAATATCCCATTCCTTGCCGTCGCCGTTGCCTTCGGCAATAGCATCAGAGAGAACAACGGTAGAAATTACAGCCTCATTCTTCTTTGCAATTTCAAGAATCCTTTCGTTGCCTGAAAGAGCAACGTTGATTCTGTCCATAACATTAAAGTCAGAATCCTTACGCATTGTCTGAATTTTGCTGATAAGCTCTTTTACAAAGCCTTCTTCAATAAGCTCGGGGGTAAGCTCTGTATCAAGAGCAACTGTAACACCCTTATCGGATACGGTGAACACGCCTTCCTTCTGCTTTGTTTCAAGAAGGATATCCTCCGAAGTAAGCTCAACCACGCCACCGGGAAGGTCAAATGTGAGCTTGCCCTCAGCATCAAGAGTTGCCTTTGCAGATGAAGGAAGCTCTGCAAGTGCTGTTCTGATTTCGTTAAGCTGCTTGCCGTATTTAGGACCTACTGTACGAAGCTGAGGCTTGAACACATAGGAAACAAAGCTGCTTGCATCTTCAACAAAATCAACATTCTTGATATTAAGCTCTTCTCTGATAATATCAATGAAATAGCCCTCAACCTTTTTGTCGCACTGAACATACATTGTATTCAGGGGCTGACGGTTTTTCATATTTGAGCCGTTACGGGCAGCACGACCAAGTACAACAATATCAACAACCTCATCCATATTCTTTTCAAGGTCTTTGTCAATAAGGTTTTCCTGCACTACAGGGAATTCACAAAGGTGAACACTCTCAGGTGCAGATTTGTCAACATTGCAGACAAGGTTTCTGTAAATAGCCTCTGCCATAAAGGGAACCATAGGTGCCGCTGTTTTTGCTGTTGTAACAAGGGCAGTGTAAAGAGTCATATAAGCTGCTGTCTTATCCTCTGTTTCACCCTGAACCCAATAACGCTCTCTGCCACGGCGGACATACCAGTTACTCATTTCATCAGTAAACTCCTGGAGTGCCTTGGCAGCCTCAGGGATACGATAATTAGAAAGGTTCTCGTCAACAGCCTTAACCATAGAATTGAGCTTTGAAAGAAGCCATTTATCCATAACAGTAAGCTTGCACTCATCAATATTGTACTTTGAGGGGTCAAACTTATCAATATTTGCATAGAGCACATAGAAAGCATAAGTGTTCCAGAGTGTACTCATAAACTTACGCTGACCTTCAACAACGGCTTTGCCGTGGAAACGGTTGGGAAGCCAAGGTGCAGAGTTAGTGTAGAAGTACCAACGAATAGCATCTGCGCCGTAGCTTTCAAGTGCATCAAACGGGTCAACTGCGTTACCCTTTGACTTACTCATCTTCTGACCGTTTTCATCCTGAACGTGACCGAGAACAATAACATTCTTGTAGGGTGCCTTGTTGAATATAAGTGTTGAAATTGCAAGGAGTGAATAGAACCAGCCACGTGTCTGGTCAACTGCCTCTGAAATAAAGTCTGCAGGGAACTGTGCCTCAAAAAGATCCTTATTTTCAAAGGGATAGTGATGCTGTGCAAAAGGCATTGCACCTGAGTCAAACCAACAGTCAATAACCTCAGGCACACGCTGCATCTGCTTGCCGCACTCAGGACACTTGATTGTAACTGCATCAATATAGGGTCTGTGGAGCTCGATATCATCGGGGCAATTGTCGCTCATTGATTTAAGCTCCTCAACAGAACCGATTGAGTGACGGTGACCGCACTCACACTCCCAGATATTAAGGGGTGTACCCCAATAACGGTTACGGGAAATACCCCAATCCTGAACATTCTGGAGCCAGTCGCCGAAACGGCCCTTACCGATACTCTCGGGAATCCAGTTAATTGTGTTGTTATTTTTAATGAGGTCATCCTTAACCTCTGTCATTTTAATAAACCAGGACTCTCTTGCATAGTAAATGAGAGGTGTGTTACATCTCCAGCAATGGGGATATTCGTGTTCAAACTTGGGTGCATCAAAGAGAAGACCTGCCTTTTCAAGGTCAACAAGCACCATCGGGTCTGCCTTTTTAACAAATGTGCCGACATAAGGTGTAGGCTCTGTCATTTCGCCCTTTCCGTCAACAAGCTGAACAAAGGGAAGGTCATAACGTCTGCCAACCTTGGCGTCGTCCTCACCGAATGCAGGAGCAATGTGAACGATGCCTGTACCGTCGGTCATTGTAACATAGCTGTCCGCAGTAATGAAGAATGCCTTTTTATTCTGCTTTTCACAGATGGGCTTAACATAGTCAAAAAGAGGCTCATACTCTTTATGCTCAAGGTCAATACCCTTGTATGTTTCAATAACCTCATAAGCAGGTGCATCCTCTGTAGCAAGCTTGCCGAGAACCTTGTCAAGAAGAGCCTCTGCCATATAATAGGTGTAGCCGTCAGCAGCCTTAACCTTGCAGTAAACATCAACAGGGTTTACGCAAAGTGCCACGTTTGACGGAAGTGTCCAGGGGGTAGTTGTCCATGCAAGGAAGTAAGCATCCTCACCAACAACCTTAAAGCGTACTACTGCTGAACGCTCTTTAACAAGCTTGTAGCCCTGTGCCACCTCGTGTGATGAAAGAGGTGTACCGCAACGGGGGCAATACGGAACAATCTTGAAGCCTTTATAAAGAAGGTTCTTTTCATAAATCTTTTTAAGTGCCCACCACTCGGACTCAATAAACTCAAGTCGGATCGTAGCCATGTCGTTCTGTGAGCCAAGGAGTTGCCTTAATTAATTGTCTTCCTAAGACCGCTTGCCTCCGACTTTACCGCAACGGGGGCAATACGGAACAATCTTGAAGCCTTTATAAAGAAGGTTCTTTTCATAAATCTTTTTAAGTGCCCACCACTCGGACTCAATAAACTC
>JAZULH010000073.1:0-7088 GCA_045602985.1 Acutalibacteraceae bacterium
TATCGTACTTCTTGAAATGGCTTACAACCTTTGTCAATCGGGGATAAAGTTTTATTGGTTGAGTCATAGCCTTATCTCCTTTATGGGTAAAAATTACTTAAATATAAACCAAATTTATACATTTTATATTGTACCAAAAACCTCAGCAAAGTTCAACTGAATATTGAATATTTTCAATACAATTTATTCTATTTGAAAATATCACTGCAGTACGCGGAGCAATGCTGTAATATCCTTTCATTTCACGACTTTTTTCGGCAGAAAACGTCAAGAAGCCTTACCACCCTTCGGTTGGGAGGTAAGGCTTTTCATCTTTTTTGGTACACCGGTATATACGGGCACAGCTCCGAAATCAAATTTTATTTTTTCGGCATATAATTATTCTATTTCAACTCTTTGGTAAACGATTCCCTCACGCTGATGTGTATAAGTAATATGCAGAATATTGCCGTCAGCAACCATTGCAGGGTAGCTGAATTCGTGGTCACCCTCTGTGGCTTCACATTTGAAAATTTCCTCAAAAGTATCTCCGCCATCTGTTGATGCCATAAGCACGAGGGGTGCTCTGTCACCCCAATTTTCAAAAATCGGGTTCATTACAAGCACAAGCGTGCCATTATCCATTTTAACAACATCAATACCGCTGTTCGGGTTGCCCATAGGTGTTTCGTATGCTTTGCACCAGGTCATACCGCCATCCTTACTGTCACTGCGGTAAATGTGACCCATATTTGTACGAATGAACATATGAATACCCTTTTCATCCTCCCAGAGTGTGGGTTGAATCATATTTACGGTTTTAAGATTCTTCTTTGGTCTGAGCACAAAGTTTGAATGTTTAAAGGTAAGTCCGTCATCCTCGGAAATATCAACAAAGCATCTCCAGGATTTGCGGAGTGTTTCTCTTGATGCAGGTGCCATTACTCTGCCGTCGCTAAGGCGTATAGCCTTGTTTTTAACAGGACCTCTGCCACCGTCATTATCTCCGGGCACAAGAACCTGAGGCTTTGAAAAGGATTTGCCTCCATCCTTTGAAATACAGTAATATGTAACCCACTTGGGAATAGGCTTACCGTATTTGAAGTATAATATTATATCCCCGTTTTCACGCTGAAAAAGAACAGGATTCCAATGAGGGAGTGCTTCTCCGTCCACACAAATGCTGTATGGCTCTGCCCATTTCACGCTGTCGCGGACACTTACCCATATTTTAACATCGTCATTGCCCTCTTTTGTACCACCGAACCAGGCGGCTACAACCGTACCGTCGCTGAGGAGCAGAACGGTTGAGGCGTGGCAGGAATCTGTCACACTTTTTAAGGGATAAATAAATTCTTTAATAAGTTCCTTTGCTTTAATCATTTTTATTCTCCTCATCCATATAATCAAAGGCATTCCAGCCTTTATCTTCTTTCTTTTCGGGCTCATTGTAGCCTATATCCATAACTATTTTAGGCTTGTTATTCATATTTTTAACAATAGGTTTCTGCTCCTCCACAATATAAAGCTTATCACCGTACAAATCTGTGGTAGTGGAAATAAAGGACGGAAATCCCGGCATCCCTTTCAGCTCCCTGTATGTTCTGTAATTAAGATAAAACCTTACAATACTCAGAGCAAGCCACCTGCACTGATAAAGCGCCATTACAAAAAACAAAAGTCCTATTATATCCCTTGTCATTGCACCCACATAAACCAACGAACCTATTACAACAACAGGTGCAACGGGATTATTCAGCTTCATGCCTGTTATTCCCAGGGTGAAAACAATCAGTGCAAGGTAGTTCAGCATACCTGCCAGAGAACCAAAGCCGCCTATCATAATACAAAATGCCAGACACATTACTATGTTTGAATATTTCATTTCGGCAAGGGCATTGTTTTCGCGCCATTTATCGGCAATCAGCTTTTTGTCGGTGCGCGTTGCAACAAGTAAATCACCGCTGAACATAAACCACTCGTAGCCGAAAAAGGTTTTTGATTTTTTTACATCGGCACGGTTCCTTACATTATCCTTGTGGATGTCAATATCCATAACCTTTTTGCCTGCACGCTTTTGACCTTTAACCTGCTGAGCACGCAAAAACTCCTCACGGTAAACATCCGCCTGAGTATTAAACGGATTATATGATGCTTCAAACTTATTGTCATAAGCATTATCATCTTTATCATTCAGATATATTTTTTCGCCGTACAGGTCAGCTGTATTCTGAATAAAATCAGGAAACTCCTTGAACTTTTTCAGCTCCAAAAAGACCTCGTTGTAGTTATACAGGCACCTGAATGCAAAAAAGCAAGGTAAAACACCTATAAATATACCCACAAGCGTTGCTGTAAGAGCAAGAAATTCATCGGGCAGGGGAACCGTTGTGCGCACAAAGCAAAGCCCTGTGGCAATAATAACACCTGTGTAGCCAAAATGCGACCACTTATATGCAAGATATGCACTCAAAAGGAATATAACGGCACCTGCGGCAAAAATGTAAAAGAACTCCTCGTTATAAGAACGCAGAAGCATGGCAACAAAGCCTGTAACAGCCGTTGCAATCAGGGAAAAATTGCGAACATTATTACTTGTGTTTCTCCAGTCGTTCATCATGTCGCGCTTTTCGTTTACAGATGCAACCGGAACATACATTTTTTCCATACTGAATTTCATATTATCGCCACCTTACGCACCAAAACAGAATAATCAATAACCGCTTCCCTGCTCGCTTTTGGCAATAGAAACAACTCTGCTTGTGCCTAATCTTCCGGCACCTAATGTCAGGAACTGTTCCGCATCGTCAAGGGATGCGATACCCCCTGCCGCTTTCATTTTTACATTTTCTCCGATATTTTCGGCAAACAGTCTGATATCGTCAAAAGTGGCTCCGCCTGTAGAAAAGCCTGTTGATGTTTTTATGAAATCCGCTCCTGCCTCAGTCACAAGACGGCACATAACCTTCTTCTCCTCATCTGTGAGCAAGCAGGTTTCAATAATCACCTTAAGGATTTTACCGTTGCAGGCTTTTTTCATCTGCCTGATTTCATCGAGAATATCATCATATCTTTTATCCTTAAGCCAACCGATATTTATAACCATATCAATCTCATCCGCACCATTCGCTACCGCATCGGCAGTTTCAAAAACCTTGCAGGCTGTTGTGTTGTAGCCGTTGGGAAAGCCTATAACGGTACATATTGATAGTTTACCGCCACAATATTCGGCACAATCCTTTACATAGGACGGTGGTATGCACACGCTTGCAGTTCCGAACCTTATTCCGTCATCACAGATTGATTTTATCTGGGAAAGGGTTGCCTCCTGCTTTAAAAGTGTGTGGTCCACGTGTGAAAGTATTTCCTTGAGTTCCATAGGTATCAGCCACCTTTCAGGGTATTTCTGATAATATTGTAGCATTTTTATCCAAAAAGGTAAACAGTATATGCAAAATATCCATATTATTTTATAATTGATTTAAAGGTAACGATGTGGTATTATTTATAATGTATTTTTATGTAATTTTTATTTTTTTACAGTAAGGTGATTTTTTTGAAGAATTTGTTGGTTATTTTTGGCGGCTGTTCAAGCGAGTATGAGGTATCATTACGTTCATCTGCATCAGTTTTGCGCAACATTGACCGTCAGAAATACAATGTTATCACTCTCGGTATTACAAAAGAAGGCAGCTGGCTCCTTTATGACGGTGCTGTTGATGATATTGAAAATAACACCTGGCACTCAAAAGGCACTGTAACTCCTGCCGTAATTTCACCCGATAAAAATGATAAGGCTCTGCTTGTTTTAAAAGAAAACAGCATTGAAAAAATCAAAATAGATGTTATTTTCCCTGTCCTCCACGGTAAAAACGGCGAGGATGGCACAATCCAGGGCATATTTGAGCTTGCCGGCATCCCTTATGTTGGTTGCGGTCTTCTGGCAAGTGGTATGTGTATGGATAAGGCTGTAACAAATACCCTTGCAGATGCAGCAGGCATTGACGGTGCAAAATGGACAGCATTCACACGCACCGAATACAAGGCAGGCAATGTTGACCTTGATGCCATTGCAGAAAAGCTTTCATTCCCAATATTTGTTAAGCCTGCAAATGCAGGCTCCTCTGTGGGTATATCCAAGGCTCACAATATGGATGAGCTGAAAAAAGGTATAGATATTGCGTTTGAGAACGATTATAAAGCAGTTCTTGAAGAAACTCTGGTGGGCAGAGAAATCGAGTGTGCCGTTATGGGTAACACCAACCCCATTGCATCCTGCATCGGCGAAATCCTTCCTACTGCGGAATTCTATGATTACGACGCAAAGTATATTGATAATTCAACAGGTCTTGCAATCCCTGCAGATTTACCTGAGGAGATAAGCGAAAAGGTAAGAAAAGCCGCAATTCACGCATACAAAACAATGGGCTGTGAGGGGCTTTCCCGTGTTGACTTTTTCCTCAGCGATGACGGCACCTGTTATCTTAACGAAATCAACACGCTTCCCGGCTTTACATCAATTTCAATGTTCCCCAAGCTTTTCGGTCAGGTAGGCATTCCTTATTCACAGCTTATAGACAAACTTATTGAATACGCTGAGGAACGCGCAAATGAAAACTAAGGCAATAATCTCTTTTTTAACCGAGCAACAGTTTGAAAGTGATTCAGACAAAGCACGTCTTAAAGCGGAGGGCACCCTTGAAAACACCGAAAACGGCTATGTTATAGAATACACAGAGCCTGATGAGGGTATGGGTAAAAGCCTTTCTAAAATAGAAATAATAAACAACAAGTATGTCCGCCTTATGCGCAACGGCCTTTACCAGGCAGATTTCCGCATTGAAGAGGGTAAAACTCACTCCTGCACCTACAAAACCCCTTTTGGTGATATGGAAATGGAAATCATTGCCGACAAGGTTGATGCTGTCCTTACACAGCGTGGCGGCACGGTTTATCTTTGCTACAGGCTTTACGGAAATTCACAGCTTATAGGCGAAAACTCACTTAATATGAGCATAAAAACCACAGACTGAAAACTTCAGGAGGTAAATATGTCAAAATTAGTCAAACTTGCAGAAGAACAGATTATAAAATCTGTTACCGACGCTATTAATACAAACATTGCAGACGGCACATTTATTGAAGCAGAAATTCCTGCCTTCAAGACAGAAATTCCTGCCGACAGAAAAAATGGCGATTACTCCGCAAACGCGGCATTTATGATGTCAAAATCATTAAGAATGCCACCCAGAAAAATAGCTGAGAGTATTCTTGAAAAAATCAATCTTGATGGTACATACTTCAAAAACTGCGAGGTTGCCGGCCCCGGTTTTATAAACTTCTTTTTAAAGCCCGATTTTTATGCCGATATACTTCTTGATATTGAAAAATGCGGCGACAGCTACGGCACCAGCGACTTCGGCAACGGCAAAAAAATAAACGTAGAATTTGTTTCTGCAAACCCCACAGGACCTATGCACATGGGCAATGCCCGTGGCGGTGCTCTTGGTGACTGCCTTGCAGCTGTTCTCCAGCGTGCAGGCTACGAGGTTGAAAGAGAGTTCTATGTTAACGATGCTGGTAACCAGATTGATAAATTCGCCCTTTCCTTGGATGTTCGCTATCAGCAGATTATAAACGGTGAGGACTCAATAGAACTCCCCGAGGACAGTTACCATGGTGATGACATCCGAGTGCTCGCACAAAGCTACATTGATGAGTTGGGCACAGGTCTTATGGAGCTTTCTCAGGACGACAGACGAAAAGCCCTTGTAGAATACGCTCTGCCCAAAAACATTGCTACCATGAAAGCGGCAATGGCAAAATACCGTATTGATTACAACACCTGGTTCTCAGAGCTTACTCTCCACAATGGCGGCGAACTCAAGGAAACTATTGATATCCTTACAAAGAATGGCTACACCTACGAAAAAGAGGGCGCTCTTTGGTACAAGAATATTGAGGTTATGACAGCTATTCTCAAGCGCGAGGGTAAATCAGACGAGGATATTGAAAAGCTTGAGCTCAAGGATGATGTTCTCATCCGTCAGAACGGTAACCCCACATATTTTGCCGCCGATATTGCTTACCACAGAAACAAGTTAGAAAAGCGTGGCTTTGACAAGGCAATTGATGTATGGGGCGCTGACCACCACGGTCACGTTGCACGTATGAAAGGTGCTATGGAGGCAGTAGGTATTGACGGCAACAGACTTGACGTTGTGCTTATGCAGCTTGTTAACCTTATGAAGGATGGTAAGCCCGTTAAAATGTCGAAGCGTACCGGCAAGGCAATTACCCTTGTTGACTTGCTTGACGAGGTCCCCATTGATGCTGTCAGATTCCTTTTTAATATGCGTGAAGCAGGTAGTGCAATGGACTTTGACCTTGACCTTGCAGTTGAACAGTCAAACCAAAACCCTGTTTTCTACTGTCAGTATGCCCACGCAAGAATCTGCAGTATACTCAAAAAGCTTAATAATGAGGGCATTACTTCAAGAATGCCTGAGGCACAGGAGCTTATGCTCCTTACAAGCGATGAGGAGACCGACCTGATTGCACACCTTGCATCGCTTACAGGTGTTATCGTTAATGCAGCAAACACCTACGACCCCGCAAAAATCACTCACTATGCAACAGACCTTGCAACAAAGTTCCACCGTTTTTACAATGCACAGCGTGTTATGGTGGATAACGAGTCCCTTATGCAGGCAAGAATCTTCCTTTGTGTATGCGTGCGTAACACTATGAGAAACATTTTGTCAATGCTGAAAATTAACGCACCCGAATCAATGTAAAGCAAAAAACATCCCCACTTAGCGGAGTGTTCGTAAGGCCACTCCACAGTTTTATTCGCCTTACGGCGAGTTTTATTGCTTCACAGTTATATTCGGCTGACGCCGAGTGTTATTGTCCTTCGGACAGTTTTGTGCGAATAAAATAACACTGAAGCCGTAAGGCTTCAATAACACTTTTGATTTATCAAAAATATCACTGCAAATTTATATTTGCAATATCACTTAATACTCTCCGAAGAAAATATTTTCACTTTGGCATAATTACCTTCAAAGCATATAACCCACTATGACACTTTCAAGCCGAAAGTGTCA
>JAZULH010000074.1:0-11018 GCA_045602985.1 Acutalibacteraceae bacterium
ATGAATTATAGCGTATTTTCCTTCAGTTTACAAGACAACGCCATTGGGAACTATTAAAAAATTCGAAAATATAATGATGCATCGACTTCGTCGATATGATGTTATGCTCCGCATAATGATGTTGCTCGTTTCACTCGCAATGATGCGATGTTTGCCATAAAATGTGGCGAAGCCGACATCATCAGCGTCAGCGGCATCATTAGTGAAACGACATCATTTGCCGAAGGCAAACATCATTGAAAAAGACCTTGTCTTACGACAAGGTCTTTTTCTTGGTGGGAACAATAGGGCTCGAAAGGCTCTGCCTTTCATTCGCTACGCGAACACCGATTATGTTCGGCTTCGCCGAGAAGGTTCGAGCCATTCTAAAAAAACTATACGAAAACAAAAAGAACCCACACTATGTGAGTTCTTTTTTTGGTGGGAACAATAGGGCTCGAACCTATGTCCCTCTGCTTGTAAGGCAGATGCTCTCCCAGCTGAGCTATGCTCCCAAAACGCTATGTCATTATATAATAACAATTAAAATAAATCAAGTCTTTTTTTGTGTTTTTTTGAAAATTTAATTAGGTGTATTTTATTGAATTATATGTTCTGTTTTGATATAATTACATCATATATGTATAATTACACTGTTTGAGGTGGTTAAATGAATCAGGCTTCAAAAATCATAGCTGTTGCAGGCAAGGGCGGTGTGGGCAAAACATCAGTTTCTGCCGCAATTGTGAAAACTCTTGTTAAGGCTTATCCCCATAAAAAAATACTCGCGATAGATGCTGACCCTGCGGTGGGCCTTTCTACCGCACTTAATATGGATGTTAAATTAACTATTGATGACATTCGCAAAGAAATTGTTTCAACAGTTGAAGGGGGCGAAACCAAGGCAGCAATTGAGCTTCTTGGTGAGGCACGTTACAAAATTTTTGATGCTCTTGTTGAAAATGAGGATTTTGCTTTTATTGCTGTGGGCAGACCCGAAAGCTCCGGCTGTTATTGTAAAATCAATACCTATCTTAAAGAGGTAATCAGCATCCTTTCCAAGGATTTCGATTATGTTGTTATTGATGGTGAGGCAGGGATTGAGCAGATTAACCGCCGCGTTATGGAAAAGGTAACACATCTTCTTTTGATTACAGATGCAAGCAAAAAGGGTACAGATGTTATTAAAACCATCAAGTCTGTTGCCGATGACCTTGTTATGTATGAAAAAATCGGTGTAATTGTAAACAGAATACCCGATGAATCTGTTATTCCCCACATTAATACAGGCGACATACCTGTTTTATCCTATATTAAAACCGATTCAAACCTTGCAATATTTGATATTGAGGGTAAAGATATTACGGCTTTGCCGGATGATTCGCAAATTGTAGCCGGGGTTGAAAAAGCCCTTCGTGAAATTGATATTATTCAGGAGTAAGTTATGAAAGATTTAAAGTATCTTTATGAATTTGAAAATCTTTTACAAGAGGCAAATAATGATCTTGTAAAGCAAGCGAAAAATGACGGCGGTATTGCGTTGGGTTATACCTGCTATCATATTCCTGAGGTTTTGCTTAACTGCGGAAATTGTTTTTCTGTAAGGCTCAGAGCACCGCGTACAGGCTCAATGGATATTGCTACGTACTATATGAGTAACTTCCTTTGCGGTTATTCAAAGGCTATTCTTGAACGTGCTATTGAGGGCGGCTACAATTTCCTGAACGGTGTTTTAGCATCGGAAACCTGTTCAGAAATGAATCGTTCACTTGAGCATTTTGAGCTTCTTGACCTTGTGCCCAATGATAAGTTTTTTATAACATTCCTTGATTCACCGTTTAAAATTGCTGACCATACGGTAAAGCATTATGTTAAACAAGCAAGAATACACATTCTTGATAAAATGTCACAGGTTTATGGTGTTGATACATCAGATGACGCGCTTATAAAGGCTGTTGAAGAGCATAATGAGGTGTGCCGTATTATGACAGAAATCGGTAATCTTCGTAAGGCGGATAATCCTGTGATTACAGGCTACGAATATCACGTACTTAACCTTATTACATATTGTTGCCCCAAGGCTTTGATTCTGCCCAAGCTTCGCGAAACCTTGGAGGAGCTCCGCACTCGTGAGCCCGATGCTAAAAAGAATTATCGCGCCAAAATTGTTGTTGTAGGCAGTGAAATGGATGACCCCGATTTTACCGCACTTATTGAAGACAGTGGCGCACTTGTTGTTGCAGACCGTTATTGCTTCGGCTCAATGCCCGGCAGAGAAGAGATTAAGCTTAATAAAAATGAAGATGTTCTTACTCAGATTTGTCTTCATTATCTCAAAACAAGTCAGTGTCCTCGTTTTATGAGTCACGAAAAGATTCAGGAAAGACGAGATTATATAAGAAATCTTGTTAAAGAGTATAACGCTGACGGCGTAATGTACGAGCAAATTAAGTTCTGTGAATATTGGGGCTATGAAAGAGCTCTTGCTTCTCATATTATGAACAACGAATACGGTGTTCCGACTGCTGCAGTTGACAGGCAGTATACGGCATCCGCTTCAGGTCAGTTGAGAACTCGTGTACAGGCTTTTGTTGAAAGCCTTGAAATCAAAAAAATCCAGAATGAAAGGCAGGTAAAGGACAATGGATAATTACGGTAAGCTTTATAAAGAGCATACTGCGTTGTTAAAGCACCGCGAGTGGCGCGGTTTAAAAGATACAATGTATGATTACTATCGTTGGCTTGTCACCTGGAAGGATATGATTAAGATGGTGCTTAAAGCACCGATTTCAACAGTTAAAGGTCTGTGGCGTTACCGTTGGATGGCATCATATCTGTCTGCACCGTCTTTTATAGACAGACACGTTGCAGGTCTTCGCGGTCCTCAGCTTCGTATGGCACATCTGCACTACAATATGATTGTTAAACACACAACACACCTTATTAATATTTCTTTCAGAGCAGATGAAAAAATTAATCCTAATAACAAGCTTTCAAAACGCATTGTCCTTATGGATGAAATTGTACCGAATGAGGTTTTCACAGGCTTTCCGAACCTTATACCCATTCCGTTACAGACCTTACCGATATTCTTGTCCTCAATGGTTGACCAGCAGATTACACCGCCATACCTTGAGGAGACAGAGTCCTTTGGTGTACCTGCCGATGTTTGTCCGTTACCCAGTGCCGAGGCAGGCGTTGCAATTGTTGATGATTATCCCAAAATGGGCTGTTGTATGATTGCAACAAATATGCCCTGTGACGGCTCTGTTATGAACTCATCTTTCCTTGACAGACGTTTACAGTTGCCTGTTCACTGCTTCGGTGTTCCTCTCAGGTACAACAGTGAGGATGTACAGGAGTATGGTGTTGAGGAAATTAAGGATTTAATAAAGTTTATTGAAGATCAGACAGGTGAAAAGTTCGATTGGGATGCGTATTTTGCGCATATGAAGATGTACAACGAACAGCTTGAGTATGAACGACAGAAGTGGGATATCAACAAAACTCCTTATCCGCAGATGACGGGTGCCTGCTTCTGGCTTTACAGGATTTTCTATTTCAATCTTTCGGGCGGATCTAATGAAAAGTTCCTTAAGGTTGATAAAAAGGTTAATAAGATTATGCTTAAGGCATATGAAAAAAAGACCCCTGTTTCTAAAGGAATGCGTCACAGAACAGTCGTTTGGTCTTGCCCTGCAAACTACTATACCAGCTTTGCTAACTGGCTTGAAAATTGCTGGGGTATGAATGTTGTTATGGATATGGAAACAATGATTTCCTACCTTGAAATTGATACCGAAGACAAGGAACAGTCATTAAAAGACCTTGCAAAAACATATCAGCGTTCAATTATGCGTAAGCACACAAAGGGTGGTTATCGCCACGTTGTTGACGAGCTCTGGCGCATTGTTGAAGAATATAATGCAGATACAGTTATTATGTATGACCAGATTTCATGTAAGGGTATGGACGGTCTTGCGGGTATTTTTGATGACCAGGCAAGAGAGCGCAACATTAATTTTATCTGGGTTAAGCAGGACCTTATGGATCCGCGCACAATATCACGCCGTGAAATGCGCGAAGAGGTCAACAAATATATGCAAACTGTTCTTCAGGAAGAGCCACTTGATGCTTCACTTCTTGATTTTGAAGACGATTTAGCGTGGTAAAGGAGTTATAATTATGAAATATTTTGGTGGATGCGATGTTGGTTCAACATACACAAAGTGCGTTATTCTTGATGAAAATGGCAAAATGGTTGCCGATGTTACCAACCGTAGCAAAATTAACCCTGTACAGAGTGCGGAAATCGCACTTAACGATGCAATCGCAAAGGTTGACGGTCTTAACTCAGCAGAGGAATTAAGCTACCTTATTGGTACAGGCTATGGCAGAAATAAAGTACCTTTTGCAGATGAAAATATATCCGAAATCAGTTGTCACGCCATGGGTGTGCACGTTACAAATCCTGAGGTTAAGGCAATTATTGATATTGGCGGTCAGGATGTTAAGGGTATTTCAATTGATACAGACGGCACGGTTAAAAACTTTGCAATGAATGACAAATGTGCTGCCGGTACAGGCAGATTCTATGAGGCAATGGCAAATGCCTTTGAAATGTCCTTGCCGGAGTTTTCAGAGCTTAGCCTTACCGCTAAAAATACAATTCCGATTACTGCTCAGTGTACTGTTTTTGCTGAGAGTGAGGTTATTTCACTTGTTGGTGAGGGTAAGCCTATGGATGAGATTGCCGCAGGTATTCAGCTTGCAGTTGCAAAGCGTTGCTTCGTAATGGCAAAAAAAGCAGGTGCTACCAACAGCATTACTCTTACAGGCGGTTGCGCAAAGAATACAGGTCTTAAAAAGGCTATTGAAAAGGTGCTCAAGATTAAGGTTGTGGAGCTTAGCACAGACCCACAGCTTATGGGTGCACTCGGCGCTGCCGAATACGCCCGTCAAAAGGGTCTTGCACAGGCGTAAGGAGAAAGTAGTATGAATGTTTTACTTATAATACTTGCTGTTATTGTTCTGTTTTTTGTACTGACATTTTTAATATATTGGTTTAATCTTGATATGTAGCTTGTCCGCAAGGTTTACGATGCCTTACAAAAGCATTATGACAATATGAAGAGGGATAAAAAACTTTAATGGAATTTTTCGATTCTTTAATTGATGATTTTTACAGTTTGCTTAATGGTTATGAGTTGAACGAAAAAATATATAACCGTAATAATATGTGGCAATGTAATGACCATTTGCAGATTGTAATGCAGCGTGATACAGCTTTTGAATTAAACGGTATAGGCTTTAACCTTGTAACATCCCGTTATATTGATGATGTGGTGTGCGTTATAGGTGATGATTTACCCGATATCAGGAGTAATTCCGGTTTTGCCAGAGTATGTGTGGTGAGTATCGAGGATACCGATGATGAGCAGGCTGCCCACAATATTATAAATAAATTGGATTTTACCAAATATCACTTTTTCCCTGACGGATATATGATGCGTGCTTCAACACACGGCTACTCGGAAAAGGTTAGGGTATCTGAATCAGCAATAAAAAAGGGGATTTCCTTTTATAACGTGGGAAATGATTTGATAAATATTATTAAACAGAATCCAAAGGTTAATGGTGTTAAGGTATATTATATTTGTTTAAAAGGGTTCGATTATTCTGCTCTTCAACGCATTTCAGGTAAATGTGCCGATATTACAAAAGCACTTGATCACGTAATGTCATCTGTCAATTTTGATTGTAACGCCTGTAATCTTAAGCCGATTTGCGATGAGGTTGAAGGTTTACGCGAACTTCATTTTAAAGATAAAATGTAAAAATATAGTATGTTATAATAAAAGGAACTCGCATAATTTACAAACTGCGAGCTCCTTTTTGCTTTTTAATTCTCCTGATTGTATATTCATTTGCCATAAATAATAAAACAATAAATGCCATCAACACAAACGGAGTAATTTTAAATGTGGTCCATGATGCAATATATCCGAATGAAAGTTGCACAAGAAAGCCTAATGAATATGCTCCTGCCATATGGTATCCTGTAATATCCGCGCTGTAGTCTGTGCCGAATCGTTGCGGAACGCTGTGTAATACACTGGGAAAAACAGGGCCGAAGCCTGCACCTATTAATAGTAGTCCAAAAGCGGATTTACTGCCAAAGGGGAGTGCGAGAATTATAATTCCCAGCAAGGCAACGGCAACACCACCGCGTATCATATTGTCAGATTTGACCTTGATGGATATAAAGCCTGAAATCAAACGACCTATCATAATGCCGCCAAAATATAGGGAAATCCATCTTGCAGCAGTATTCGGATTTTCGCCATAGGTGTTTACAAGATAAGTTGCACCCCAGGTTCCCAAAAGGAATTCCATGCTGCAGTAAAAGCCGAGGGAGAGTATACTCGTTTTAACACCTTTCGTTTTAAGTATTTGGAATAAGCTTTTATCAGGTGCTTTGCTTTTGTCCTCTTGCGGAGCTATTTTGTTATCAAGTTTCTTCCATTTCTTTAAAAATAAAGCTACGTATAAAGCGATTGTGAACTGCATTAATGCAATAACTCTGTAACCGTTGCGCCACGAGCTTCCGTCGTTTAAAAAGAAGGACATTATAATCGGACTTACAGTAACGCCAACACCCCAGAAACAATGCAGCCAGCTCATATGACGCGCTTCGTAATGTAGTGATATATAGTTGTTAAGGGCTGTGTCAATTGCGCCTGCACCGTAACCCATCACAATGGTGAAAATCATCATTACCCATATATTAGGACTAAAGCTGATGCCTAAAAGACCTGTAACAGTCAGAAGGGTAGATACAAATGTAACGGTGGGTGTTCCGAATTTTCTTATAACCTTACCTGCAACAAAGCTTGCACCGCCTGAGCAAACTCCGGTTACAATACTGTAAATCGAAGCAAAGCTCTGGTCAACACCAAAGTCAAGGTGAACAACAGGCCAGGATGCACCAAATAAAGAGTCGGGTAGTCCCAATGAAATGAAGACTACATATATAACAACTAAAATTGAAATCATAAAAATACCTCAAAAAATTTTTTATCATTTTAACATACATTTTCTACTTGTGCAATATGGCAAAGTTTTTTATAATATAAACAGAAACTGTAAAGGAATGTGTTTATGATAAGGATTATGTTCGTTTGCCACGGTAATATTTGTCGGAGTCCCATGGCAGAGTATATTTTTAAGGATTTAATAAAAAAGCATAACTTACAGGATTCGGTTTTTGTTTCGTCATCTGCCACAAGTACCGAGGAAATTTGGGGTAATGTTGGCAATCCTGTATATCCACCTGCAAGAAGGGAGCTTCTAAAGCACGGTATTTCCTGCGAAGGAAAGCGGGCTGTTCAATTAAAAAGCTCCGATTATGAAAAATATGATTATTTTATCGGAATGGACAGAGCAAATATCCGAAATATGAATATAATATTAGAGAATGACCCTTCAGGTAAAATATACAAGCTTATGTCTTTTGCAGGTAGCGGTGATGATGTTGCTGACCCATGGTACAGCGGCGATTTCGCCACTACTTATGATGATGTTCTTAAGGGTTGCAAAGGATTACTTGATAAAATATTAAAAGAGTTGGTGTGATTGTATGAAAATGGTTTTACTTACCGCCATTGGTGTCGGCGGAGCAACAATTTTTGGCTCACTTATTGGATTTATTTTTAAAAAAATATCTCATAAATTCAGCGATATAGTTTTGTCTTTTGCGGCAGGCGTAATGATGGCTGCTGCAGTTCTCGGGCTTATATTACCATCACTTGATTACGGCGGAAAATATGGCATTATAATAACTGTTGCCGGTATTTTTATTGGTGCTGTTGCTCTGAATTTACTTGATAAAATTGTTCCGCATATGCACAAAATTGTGGGTGTTGATAACGAGGAGCATATTAATAATAACAATCTTAACAAGGTTTTGCTTTTTGTAATGGCTATTGCTATACACAATTTGCCCGAAGGTATCGCGGCAGGTGTTGGTTTTGGCTCAGGTAATACAAATGATGCACTTCTTATTGCAGGCGGTATTGCTTTACAGAACATACCCGAGGGTATGGTTATTATCGCTCCGATGCTTTCTGCCGGTATTTCTCCCCGTCGCACCTTTGTGTGCGCAATGCTCACGGGTCTTGTTGAAGTAGCAGGTACATTGTTGGGTTACTTTGCAGTTAGTGTTGCATCATTTATTTTGCCTTTTGCATTGGCTTTTGCCGGTGGCACAATGCTTTATGTTACAAGCGATGAAATTATACCCGAAACACACGCCCACGGAAATGAGCGCGGTGCAACGTATGCTTTGCTTGCAGGCTTTTGTCTTATGCTTGTTTCCGATGTTTTATTAAGCTGATAGTATGAAGTATAACAGAATAATAGAGGGCGTGTTTGTTTCACGCCCTAACAGATTTATTGCAAAAGTTATTATAGAAGGCGAGGAACATACGGTACACGTCAAGAATACAGGCAGGTGTAAAGAACTGCTTGTTGAGGGTGCAAAGGTTTATCTTAGTGTTTCCGATAATCCCGCTCGAAAAACAAAATATGATCTTATTGCTGTTGATAAGCTAACCGACAGGGGAGTGCTCCTTATCAATATGGATTCACAGATACCTAATGATATGGTTTCTGAATGGTTGCCTGAAAGCGGTCTTTTTTCAATGGATGCTGTTATACGTCGTGAGTTTACATACGGTAAGTCTCGTTTTGATTTTTATGTTGAGGATGGCAACAGACAAGCATTTATAGAGGTTAAAGGTGTTACCCTCGAAAACGAAGGTTCTGCAAGCTTTCCGGATGCACCTACACAACGGGGAGTTAAGCATATTAATGAGCTTATTAACGCTGTCCAATCAGGTTTCGAAGCGTATATAATATTTGTTGTTCAGATGAAGGGTGTTTCTCTTTTTAAACCTAATTATGAAAGGCATCCGGAGTTTGGATATGCATTAATTGATGCCGAAAAAGCAGGCGTAAAAATAATTGCGGTTGACAGTAATGTTACCTGTAACGAAATAAAAATTGACAATAGTATTACCGTAAACTTATCATAAATTTATTGACTACATTTAGTTGCTGTGGTAAAATTTAAAGTTAGAAAATTCATTAGTAGGAAGTGTTAATGTGTCCAAAAGAACAGATATCAACAAGATACTTATTATCGGTTCAGGTCCCATAATTATTGGTCAAGCTTGCGAGTTTGACTATTCGGGTACACAGGCTTGCAAGGCTCTTCGTAATCTTGGTTATGAGATTGTCCTTGTAAACTCGAACCCTGCTACAATTATGACAGACCCTGAAACTGCCGATGTAACATACATTGAGCCCCTTAATGTTGAACGTCTTGAGCAGATTATTGAAAAGGAGCGTCCCGATGCACTTTTACCCAATCTTGGCGGTCAATCAGGCTTGAATCTTTGCGCCGAGCTTAATAAAGCAGGCGTTCTTGATAAATACAATGTTGAAGTAATTGGTGTTCAGGTTGATGCAATTGAACGTGGTGAGGACCGCGTTGAGTTCAAAAAGACTATGGATGAGCTGGGCATTGAAATGGCTCGCAGTGAGGTTGCATACTCTGTTGAAGATGCTTTGCGTATTGCTGATGAATTAGGCTATCCCGTTGTTTTGCGCCCTGCATATACTATGGGCGGTGTTGGCGGTGGCCTTGTTTATAATAAGGAAGAGCTTAAAACTGTTTGTTCACGCGGTCTGCAGGCTTCTCTTGTGGGTCAGGTTCTTGTTGAAGAGTCGATTCTCGGCTGGGAGGAGCTTGAGGTGGAGGTTGTTCGCGATAAGGACAACAATATGATAGCAGTTTGCTTTATTGAAAATATTGACCCCCTCGGTGTTCATACAGGTGACTCCTTCTGCTCCGCACCTATGCTTACAATTTCTGAGGAATGTCAGGCACGCCTTAAGGAGCAGGCATTTAAAATTGTTGAATCTGTTCAGGTTATCGGCGGTACCAATGTTCAGTTTGCTCATGACCCCAAGACCGACAGAATCATTGTTATTGAAATTAATCCACGTACCTCGCGTTCAAGTGCTCTTGCTTCAAAGGCAACAGGCTTTCCGATTGCACTTGTTTCTGCAATGCTTGCTTGCGGTCTTACTCTTAAGGATATTCCTTGCGGAAAGTTCGGCACATTGGATAAGTATGTTCCCAATGGTGACTATATTGTTATCAAATTTGCGCGTTGGGCTTTTGAGAAATTCAAAGCTGTTCAGGACAAGCTCGGCACACAGATGCGTGCGGTCGGCGAGGTTATGAGCATCGGCAAAACATACAAGGAGGCTTTCCAGAAAGCAATTCGTAGCCTTGAAACAGGCAGATATGGTCTTGGCGGTGCCAAAAACTTTAAGGAGCTTTCAAAGGAACAGCTGCTCAATATGCTCGGAACAGCATCAAGTGAGCGCCATTTTGTGATGTACGAAGCAATTCGCAAAGGTGCTTCTGTTGATGAAATTCACAATATCACATCAGTTAAAAAATATTTCATTGAGCAAATGAAGGAGCTTGTTGAGGAGGAAGAGGCACTTCTTCGATTTAAGGGCTCGTTACCTACAGATGATGCCCTTATTTCCGCTAAAAAGAACGGCTTTTCAGATAAATATCTGAGCATTATTCTTGAAATTCCTGAGGATGATATACGCAATCGCAGGATTGCCCTTGGTGTTGAGGAGCAATGGGAGGGCGTTCACGTTAGTGGTACAGAAAGTAACGAATATTTCTACTCCACATATAATGGTGAAGATAAAAATCCCATTAAAGCAGATAAGCCTAAAATTATGATTCTCGGTGGCGGACCAAACAGAATCGGACAGGGTATTGAGTTTGACTACTGTTGCGTTCACGCATCACTTGCCCTTAAAAAGCTTGGCTTTGAAACAATCATTGTCAACTGCAATCCCGAAACAGTTTCAACTGATTATGATACATCCGATAAGCTTTATTTTGAACCTCTTACACTTGAGGATGTTCTCAGTATTTATAATAA
>JAZULH010000075.1:0-13371 GCA_045602985.1 Acutalibacteraceae bacterium
TGCGGTGGGATATACTCCTGTTGTACGGTCTACAAAATAGGTGTCAAAACCGCTTTTTTTAATTTCCTCAAGGCTCAGATTACGTGTCAATTGGTACACAATCGCACCAATCATTTCAAGGTGACCAAGCTCCTCTGTACCCACATCTGTCAACAGCCCCTTTAACTCAGGATAGGGCATAGAAAATCGTTGGGAAAGGTATCGGAGGCTTGCGCCTAATTCGCCATCGGGACCGCCATACTGGGTTATGATTATCTGTGCCAGCTTGGGGTTAGGATTTTTGATGTTTACCGGATATTGAAGTTTCTTTTCGTAACTGAACATAGTTTAATCACAGCACCTTTCGTTTTCCCACGGCCAAGGGTCATTGAGCCAATCTGCCTGATTTGATGCCGGAACAGTAAGTGGACCGTATTTACTCTCATATTCCTTTTTAAGCATCTTTGCTTCAGCGGTGTATTTACGGAACATATCGTTTGCCTGCGTATCGCATGGATGGGTATCCAGATACATATGCAGCTCCCAAGCAGCGAATTGCGTAGCAGAAATACGTGCGAGGAGTTTTTTTCGTTCATTCATTGCAAATACTCCTTCCGTAAAACGGCTTGTTAAGCACGGGGAAGAGCGTGCCTTCCTGCAAGGCTTTTTCTGCATCGTATGAAGTTTTATCTAATTGAAACGGTACATATGCCATAGTAACAACAGGGTCGTCAGGTAGCGGCGTGTTTACGCAAATACGCTTGCAGGACGACTCTGTACCCACATATTGGGCTACAGCATCTGCCATATCAAATTTTATTGTGTTGTTCATCACAGTTCTCCTTTGGATTTTTTGGCGGAATAATCATATATCCACCTTGTACATCATATGCAACGGTGTTTCAATTGTGAAAAATGGTTGTTCGATTTTTGGTGAGTATTAAAATGAATGTAAAAATGACTGCAAGGGTTTTGCGCCCTTACAGTCGTTTCCTTTTTATTATTTAATCAATTATTCTTCCGTCGGTAGATATAGTTACAACTCTCCAGGGAATAAACTTACCGCTGTTTTGCAAGGCTCTTTTGGCAGCGTTTTCAATACCGCCGCAGCAAGGAACCTCCATACGGACAATTGTAACACTTTTGATGTTGTTGTTTGTAATAATGGCGGTGAGCTTGTCTGAATAGTCACCTTCATCAAGCTTGGGGCAACCAATAAGTGTGATGTGGTTGCGGATAAATTCGTTGTGGAAGTTACCGTATGCGTATGCCGTGCAGTCGGCGGCAATCAAAAGGTCAGCACCGTCAAAATAAGGTGCATTTACAGGCACCAGCTTAATCTGAACGGGCCATTGTGAAAGCATACTTGCAGCAGCGGCAACAGAAGGAGTATGTGATATCGCAGGGCGTTCAATCGCCTTTGATGCTGTCCCCGGACATCCGCATGGGAGTTTGGACTTCTGCTGCTTTGCCTCCAGAACAGCTGCCTCGTTGTATGCAGGCGCATCTCGTTCTTCAAAGGAGATTGCGTCAACAGGGCATGCGGGTAAGCAGTCGCCCAGTCCGTCACAGTAGTCCTCACGTGTAAGCTTTGCCTTGCCGTTTATCATTTCAATAGCGCCCTCATGGCAGGCAGCAGCACAAGCACCGCAGCCATTACACTTTTTTTCATCTATCTTTATTATTCTTCGTATCAAATAAATCACACCTCTCTTGATTTTGTGGTTTTATTATAGTACAATCGGTTAAAATATGTCTGTTGTTTTTACAACGTAAAGGGCGGTTTTATGAAGAACATTATTCCTGTATTAAGACAAACAAAAATGTTTTCGGGTATATGTGAAGATGATATATCTAAAATGCTTGACTGCCTCGGTGCAAGGATTTGCAGATTTGAAAAAGGGGATTATGTATTAAAGCAAGGTGAGCCCATTGGGGATATTATGGTTCTCGTAAAAGGGAATCTGCATATTCAAAATGATGATTATTGGGGTAACCGCAGTATTTTAGGCAATGTTACTGTTGGCGAAATATTCGGAGAGTCTTATATTGCGCCTGCAAGCGGAACACTTCTTAATGATGTGGTTGCAGTTGAAGATAGTGAAGTTGTATTTTTTGATGTAAAACGTGTTATGACCACATGTCCGTCAGCCTGTCACTTTCATTCTATGGTGGTACAGAATATGTTTTTTGTGATTTCGGAGAAGAACAGAAATCTTGTACAGAAATTGGGGCATATGTCCAAACGCACCACTCGAGAAAAATTGATTTCATATTTGTCGCAAGAGGCAAAGAAACAGAATAATGCCAGATTTACCATTCCGTTTAACCGACAGCAGCTTGCAGATTTCTTATCTGTGGACAGAAGCGCTATGTCAAATGAGTTGTGTAAAATGCGTGATGACGGAATGTTAAGGTTTGAAAAAAATATGTTTGAGTTGTTGGAGTAACGGTACTGAAAAAGCACTTGATAATAGTTTTGTGAGTGCTATAATTGAGTGTGTTATATATCTTGTTTATCGATTATTTTCGGAGGTTTTATTATGCGTAAAAATTTTGGTGCAGACAGTTGTGTCTATCCTATGCCCGTGTTTATAGTGGCAGCTTACGATGCAGACGGCAATCCTAATTGCATGAACGCTGCCTGGGGCGGTATATATGAGTCAAATCAGATTATGCTCTGTCTTTCCCACGGTCATAAAACAACACAGAATATAAAAGCTGCCAAGGCTTTCACCGTAAGCATTGCAGATGCTGCAAATGTTGTGCCGGCAGATTATGTAGGTGTTGTATCCGGCAATAAAGAGCCTGCTAAATTGGAAAAAGCGGGCCTTACTACAGTAAAATCCCAATTTGTTAATGCACCGGTTATAAACGAATTCCCGATGACGGTTGAGTGTAATTTGCTTAAATTTAATGAAGACGGCATCTGTATTGGTCAGATAGTTAATATCAGTGCTGATGAACGTATTCTTGGTGAAGACGGTCTTATTGACCCTTCAAAATTGGAGCCCATAACCTTTGACCCGGTTCATAACACATATATCAAATTAGGAGAAAAGGTAGGTAACGCCTTTTCTGACGGGAAAAGGTTGAAGTAATCATATCTGATGATTGGTTATATCGGGCTTTTGCCTATATATAATTGCCTTAGCAGTTTTACGGAGAGAAAGAATGAAAAAAAGAAAAGAAAAATCTATAAAACAAAAAGCACATGTACTAAAAAACACAGCCTTTATGCTTGGTTGTGCTCTTAAGTGTGCACCATTCTCCCTTTTTATAATATATCTTTCCTATATTGCCGAAAATGTTTATTATGCAGTTGTTGTCAATGTAATGTTTCTTGAAACTGCACTTTCTATTATTGAAGGTAACGGAACTTTCGGACAGTTCGCTTTTAGTATGATTGTTATTGTCGCAGGTAAACTCCTTGTTGATTTGTTGGGATATGTAAATGTTTATACAGTCAGAATAAAGTTTGAAATTAAATGCGAAAGCTATATTAATTCGCTTATTTTCAAAAAGGCAGGAGAGGTTGAGCTGGGGTGCTATGAAAATCCCGAGTTTTTTGATAAGTACAACCGTGCTACCTGGGTCGTGGAAAAAAGCGGATTCAAGAGAATTATTGAAGGTTCTGCCTGGACACTTGGTTCTGTTGTCAGCCTTGTGATGCTGATTTCATACCTTTATTCCATAGACCCCGTGCTGATTGTTTTCCTTTTGTGTCCTATTGCTGTTGTAGCCTTCAGGGTGTACAAAAATAACCTTGAACTTGAAAAAGAAAAGGATATGACTCCCTATGAACGACAGAAGGATTATGTTCGCAGGACAATTCTTTTAAAGGATTTTGCAAAGGAAATAAAAACCACCAATATATTCGTGGTGTTGGAAAAACGCTTCCGCACGGCGATACAAAAGAATGTTGAGGTTATAAAAAAATACGGGTGGAAAATTGCACTTCTTGAGTGCTTTTCGGACTATTTTGCGGAGATAATTCCTGTAACAGGTGGTTTTGTTTACGGGTGTTACAGGCTGATGGTTGTGGGGGATATACCCGTATCACGCTTTTCGGTGCTTGTGTCAGCAATAACCACCTGCCGCAATAAGCTGAATCAACTTGCTTTTTATTTCGCAATGCAACAAAAGCATTGCCTTTGGGTGCAAAATTTAAGGGAATTTCTTGATTATGAGCCTGCAATTATAGGCGGTAGTATTGTTCCTGAGGAATTTTCAAGCCTTGAGTTCAGAAATGTTTCTTTCAGGTATGATGATGAAAAGGATTATATTTTAAAAGACCTGTCATTTAAAATTGACAGAGGGCAGTCCGTTGCCATTGTGGGACATAATGGTGCCGGTAAAACCACACTTTCAAAGCTTCTTATGCGTTTGTATGATGTTACAGAGGGCGAGATTCTTTATAACGGCATAAATATAAAGGAATACGACTTACAGAAATATCGTGAAAGATTTGCGTCTGTTTTTCAGGATTATCGTATTTTCGCAATGACCGTCAGCGAAAATGTTCTTACGGAAGAAATAACCGAAAGCAACAGGGATATTGCCGTAAATGCTCTTAAGCTGGCAGGTGTATATGATAAGATTGAGGAGCTTCCCGATAAAGAAAATTCTATGCTGACAAAAGAGTTTGATTCTGACGGCGTTCTCTTGTCCGGCGGTCAAACACAAAAGGTGACCATATCCAGGCTTTTTGCCCGTGAATTTGATATAGCGATTCTTGATGAGCCCTCATCTGCACTCGATCCTGTTGCTGAAAGTAAAATGTACGATGCTCTTATGGAAGGCACAAAAGGTAAAACCGTAATTTACATATCGCACCGTCTTTCAAGTGCAACACGCTCGGATAATATACTTGTTTTCAATAAAGGTGTTCTTACAGAGCAGGGTACCCATGCAGAGCTTATGGCTTCCGGCGGGGAGTACAGCAATATGTTTAATATACAGGCATCAGGCTACAAGGAGGTGTCTGAAGATGATGAATAAAGATAAAACAAATTCTTTTAAGAATTATGTTTACATGCTTAAGTTTATCGCAAAACACACTCCGTTTATGGTTTTCGGTTACTTGTTTTTTGATGTTCTTGCAAATCTGCCGTGGACGCTCTCTAATGTAGTATTGTTAAAATACATCATCGATGTTGCTACAGAGGGGAAGGATTTTTACAGAGTTGCAGTGGCACTCGCTTTGTTTGTGGCTTTTGTGGTTGTAACAAACCTTTGCACAACTTTGTTTTATGAGATTTCCATGCCGAAGCAGAAGGAAAAGCTTTACTATGCCATATATAAAACAATATATGAAAAAGCGGCGAAGATGGACTATGAGGCGTACGATAATCCCGAGTATTACAATGATTTGGTTCTTGCCATGAACTCAATGAATGAGCGTGCCTATGCAGTTTTGTCGAATACGCAGGATATTCTGACGAATATAATCGGCGTGTTGACTATCGGTACTGTTATTGTCACCATTGACCCTATCTGCCTTGTTTTTGTTGCAGTTTGTGTAGCTATAATGACGCCCGTCGGCAGATTGATTGCAAAGGTTAATGTTGAACGGACTGAGGCGATGACACCCCTTGACAGAAAAAATCTGTATTTCAGCCGTGTGTTTTATTTGCAGGACTATGCTAAGGAGTTGCGCCTTTCGGGTGCAGGTAAAATGGTTGAGGCAAGGTACAATAAAAACATTTCCGATCGATTAAAAACAATTGCACCTTATCTTACAAAGCAATGGCAGTTGTATTTTTGCCAGGAGTCATTGCCCATGACCCTGCTTATTTACCTGGGTATCACTCTTTTGATGGGCTATAAGGCTATTGTTACAAAAAATGTTACAATGGGTGATTTTGCCGCCACATTCAATGGTGCGGCATCAATCAGTAAC
This sequence comes from Acutalibacteraceae bacterium, assembly GCA_045602985.1. Lineage (GTDB taxonomy): Bacteria > Bacillota > Clostridia > Oscillospirales > Acutalibacteraceae > DTU089. The sequence continues at coordinate 5,882 of JAZULH010000075.1, forward strand.
AGTGTTTTTGCAATAACAAGTCAGTTTGCAATAAGTATACGCGAAAACGGTCTTTATGTTGAAAAGTTCCGCCGATTTATGAATTCTAAAGAAAAAATGATTTCGGGCACAAAAACCACTGTTTTTGAAAAACCGCCTGTTATCAGGTTTGAAAATGTTTCCTTCAAATATCCGGGAACGGAGGAGTATGTTCTTAAAAACATAAATCTGGAAATTACACCTTATAAGAAGATTGCTCTTGTAGGATACAATGGTGCAGGTAAGACCACGCTTACAAATCTTCTGCTACGGCTTTATGATGTAACAGAGGGCGCAATTACAATAGACGGTGTTAATATTAAAGAGTGGGACATAAGTGCATACCACCGCAATTTTGCGGCAGTTTTCCAGGACTTTTCTTTGTTCGGTGCAACATTAGGAGAAAATGTATCAATGGATGACTCACCCGAACAGGAAAGGGTTGAAAAAGCGCTTGAAGCAGCGGTCTTTGACAGAGACCTGCCAAAGGGGACTGAAAGTATACTTCTCAGGGAATTTGATGATAATGGTGTGTCTCTTTCGGGCGGAGAGGCTCAAAAAATTGCAATTGCCAGAGCGTTTTATAAAGATTGTCCTTTTGCGATACTTGATGAACCGAGTGCAAATCTTGACCCGATTGCAGAGTATACTCTCAACCAATCTATGGTAAAGGCAGCTGACAGTAAAACGGTTATTTTTATTTCTCACCGTCTTTCCACAACGGTTATGGCGGATGAAATATATATGCTTGAAAACGGTGAGGTTGCAGAGCACGGCTCGCACGAGGAGTTAATGGCTCTTAAAGGGAAGTACGCGTATATGTTCCGCCTTCAGGCAGAGAAATATTCATAATATATCTGTTCCGCAATTTGTTTTATCGGGTAAACAAATTGCGGACTTCCTGTTTAATTTGCGTTTCCGGTTTTGTCAGTTAGCGAGCAGTTTTACAAATTTATCCCTGTTTGTTGGTTTTGGGCTGTTTAATTTATGAAAATTTGGGTTTTTGTGACGATTTTTTATTGACTTTAATTTAAAAAGCGGTATAATTGAGAGTAGAGAGTTTTTAACTTTTGAATAACCATAAAGGAGAATTTATGATGAAAAAAACTTTGTCTTGGGTTCTGGCACTCGTAATGATAATGAGTACCATTTCCTGTATCGGTGTTACAGCGTCTGCTGCAGCCGACGGCATTAAGTACTTCACCATGGAGTTCTGTGTTGGCGGTGGTCTTCTCCCCGCAAACGAGAAACTTACTGTGGATTTTAACAGCGAGCTTTCTTACAGAGAACAGTGTGAAGATTACCTTTATGCAGAAGGAAACGTTTTGACAATGTACACAACCGAAGGTGAAAAGGTTGTTTACGAAAGCAACGCTGACGGCGTTTATGTTGAAACTTCCGAAAGCTCCGGCGATATTCTTGCTATAATTGCAGGTCTTTTCGGTGGTAGCTCAGATGGTAAAAAGATTTACCGTGAAAACATTTTCGTTGATGAGGTTAATATTGCAGGCAACAAGCTTGATTACTTCACAGTTAAGCTCACCAGCGGTCTTAAATCAGAAATTTATGTTGATCTTCAGGGTTATCCCGTTAATTTCCCTGTTGCTGTCAGCTATGAGCCTGTTATGCCTATCGAGGTTGTTGAAAACTGCTGCGGATATGAAGAGGCAGGTAAATTCTACTACACAGATTTTGCTATCAACAACGAGGGCGACAGACTTACTCTCCACTACATCGGTAAGGGCAGCGTTGAGTATGTTTTTGAAGACGGTGAATACCTCGATGCAATCGGTGACTCAATCCCCGGTGCGTTGAATATCGATGTTGAAAAAACTGTTCTTTCCCAGGCTGATAACGCATGGACCACCGAAAGCGTAAATAATTATCTCACTGTTGAGTATACAGACGGTGAGCAGAGTGTATACGCAACAACTCCTGTTGTTGTTACAGAGAGCATGGTTTCTTCAATTGAGTATGTTGAGAACAATCCCGTTGTTCTTTACGAGGAGTCCTGCGGTTACTTCGATGAGTACTACATTTACAACGAATCATTCTGTGTACCTGTAGAGGGTAACAGCATTGTTGTTACCACAGTTGATGGTGGCAAGTTTGAGTATGTTGCAGATGAATTCGGTTGCTTCATCAGTATGAGTGGTGAAGAGCTTGATACAGCTCACCTTAGCTGGTCATCAACTCAGAATGAAAATCCCTGGACTTTGGGCGATGATAACATTGTTACAATTTCATACTGTGGCGCAAAGACACAGATGGATGTTACAATCATTCCCAACCCTATAGCAAGCGTTGTTTACTCTTCACCTGAAATGCTCAAGGTTAAAGAGGGCACTGACGGCTATTGGTATGAAAATGAAGATGGCGACAAGAAGTTCTGCTATGATTGCAGCGATGCTATCTATGTCGAGGGCAGCACAATCACAGTTAACTACAAGAATGGCTTGAGCGAGGTTTATACATTTAACGGTGATGCTTTTGTTGATTCAGCTGACTATGCTCTTGATATGGATTATCTTGAAATCAGCGCATATTCACAGGATAGCAAGGCATGGACAGTTAACGAGGTTTACGAGTTCCAGCTTACATATCTTGGTGTTACCTGCGATGTTCTTGTAAAGACAATTCCTGCAGGCGTTGCAGAAACACCTGTAACAAAGGCTGCAAATGTAAATGGCGGTGTTAAGGTTACATGGAATAAAACTGTTGGTGCAGAGTCATACAACGTATACCGTCGCGGTGCAGGAGAGAATGCTTGGACATTCCTTAAGAATGTAACAGATGCAGAGTACCTTGACACAACAGTACAGAACAACAAATATTACAGATACACTGTAAGAGCAAAGAATGATAACGGCTTGAGCAAGGTTGATACAAAGGGTGCACTTCTTAAATATGTTGCAACTCCCAAAATGAGCAGAATCATCAATGCTACAACAGGTATCTATATTGATTGGGAAGCAGTTCCCGAAGCATCACACTACAGAGTGTACCGTCGCGGTGCAGGTCAGACCTGGAAATATCTTGGTCAGACAAGAAATCTCTGGTGGGTAGATAAAGGTGTTGTTAACGCTAACGGTAGTTATTACAGATATACTGTAAGAGCTGTTTCAAGAGATTCAGGTAAGGATACATACAGCGGCTTCGATGCTGAGGGTCTTCTTATCAAGCGTCTTGCTAATCCTATGGTTAAGAGTGCAACAGATTGTGCTGACGGCATACTCGTTAAGTGGAATATGATTTCAGGCACAACAGGTTATTATGTATACCGCAGAGTTGTTGGTTCTCCCACAACATCATGGGTATGCCTTGGTTCTTCAGCAGGTACCAGAAACACAACCTTTGTTGACAAAACAGCTAAAAAAGGTGTTTCCTATATCTACACAGTCAGAGCTTGCTGGGGCAAAACATTAAGCTCATATAACGAGGGCGTTATTTACGGTGCTCCCGATATGCCCGAGCTTAAAACAATTGTCAATACAGTTGACGGTGTTAAGATTACCTGGAATAAGGCTGCAAGAGCAACTGCATACAGAGTATATCGTCGTGGCGTTGGCGGTTCATGGGTATTCCTCGGTACAACCACTGACACAACTTACCTCGATAAGAATGCAGAAAACGGCAAGTACTGGGCATACACTGTAAGAGGCGTTAATAATGTTGGTTACAGCAGCTACAACACACAGGGCTTGCTTACCTTCTATGTTGCAACACCCAAGCTTTCAAAGGCAATTTTCACACCCGGAAATGGCTCAGTAACAGTTTCATGGGGTGCTGTTAAGGGCGCTTCAGAGTACCACGTATACCGTCGTGTAGCAGGTGGTTCATGGGTTCTTATTGACTCAACAAGCAAAAACTACTATGTTGATTCAGAAATAAAAGCAAACTCATACTATGTATACACAGTAAGGGCTGTTAATAACGGCTGGCGTAGTTCATATCAGTCAGGCGTTGCAATAAACACTGTTGCTAATACAGACAAGTTTTAATCAATAATTTCCCTTTGTACTTTATAAGAAACCTCCGCAAGGTTTGCCTTGCGGAGGTTTTTATGTAAATAAAAAAGCCTGCGTTGTCAATGCAGGCTTTTTTCATTTGGTTTTATACAGTTCAACTATAATATCGGCACATTTTTCTATACCCAACGAGGATGTGCTGAGCGAAATATCGTAGTTTTTCATATCGCCCCATTTTTGGTCTGTGTACAGCTGGTAGTATGCCGCACGACGTTTATCCTTATCCTTTAAGCGACGTTCAGGTGTTTGGTCACTTTCCCCATATTGTTCGACAATTCTTTTGGCTTTGTCTGCAGGGTTAGCGTGAATAAACACTCTTATGCAGTCTGCGGTCTCCTTAAGAATAAAGTCTGCACATCGTCCGACAATCACACAGTCGCCCTTGTTTGCTACTTCAACAATAGCTTTGAGCTGAGCAACCCATAGCTTATCCTGTATAGAGTTGCCGTGGTAATCTTTGCCGCCAAACGCACTCACAAACCAATTTCCGCGGGAGGCGTGTTCGCTTCTGTCGGCAACAAAATCCTCGCAGTAACCGCTTTCTTGTGCGATTTTCTGGATGATTTCCTGGTCGTAGCAGGGTATACCTAATTTTTCGGCAACAAGCTTACCTACTGTTCTGCCACCACTACCGAATTCACGGCTTATTGTAATAATTCTGTTGCTCATAATCATGCCTCCTTGTGCTTTGTTGATTAAATTATAATATATGTACCAATCTGTGTCAATTACAGGAATGTTACAGTATTTTTTTGAGTGCAACATGGGGGTGGTTTTCTTCCATATAAACCTTACCATATTGTGTGTAGCCAAGCTTTTTATAAAAATCGGCTACTTGAATCTGCCCGGAGATGAAAACCTCTTTACCGCCCATTGATTTAATTACATTTTCTGCTTCTGTAACGATTTTTGCTCCCAGTCCTTCACCACGGCGGTGTTTAAGTACCGCAATTCTGCCTACATGATGGCAGTTAACCTGAGGGTCCCAATAAAGTCGACAGGTAGCAATCGCCTCGTCACCATCGTATATTACAATTGTTTTTGCAACATTATCGTACTCATCATATTCGGTTTCAAAGCCTTGCTCTTGCAGAAAAACCGTTTCACGGATGAATCTTGATTCTTCAACAACTTTGTCATAAACTACTGTCTTCATTAAATGTACCTACTTTATATTTTTTCCTCTTTATTATAATTTTTCTGTGTGTATTCGTCAAGGATGGATAAGTAAAAGGAAAAGCCTTATGTACGGGGAGTAACAGCGTGTGCAAAAGCAAACAGCCTTACGGCTCTGAAACCGCAAGGCTGTTTTAATAGGAGGATTTATTCCGGTCAGACAGACCGCCGATAAGAGCCTTATGCCTGTCTGTAAATATCTGCAAGTATATCTGCACATTTTTCAATACCCAATGCAGATGTGCTTAATACAACATCGTAGTTTTTGATGTCGCCCCATTTGCGGTCAGTATAAAATTGGTAGTATGCGGCACGGCGTTTATCTTTATCCCTGAGTCGTCTTTCGGGGAGCTGTTCGCTTTCGCCGTATTGTTCCACAATTCTTTTTGCGCGACACGGTATTTCTGCGCGAATGAAAACTTTTATGCACTCCGGATTATCTCTGAGTATATAGTCGGCACATCTGCCTACTATTACACAAGAGCCCTTGGATGCAAGCTCCATAATAATTTTTCTCTGGGCAAACCAGATATCGTCCTGTAAAGAGTGACCGTAGTAGTCCCTGTCAGCGAAAGCATTTGCAAACCAATTACCGTGGGAGGCATATTCACCACGTTCCTCAACAAATTCTTCACACAAACCGCTTTCTTCGGCGATTTTTTGTATTAAATCGTGGTCATAGCAGGGGATACCTAACTTTTCGGCAACCAGCTTGCCCACGGTTCTTCCTCCGCTACCGAATTCACGGCTTATAGCAATAATCTTGTTATTCATATTATTCCCTCCTTAAAATATTTTTTCTTTTTCATCTATAGTATAACATAAAAAACGCGGAATGTCAAATTTTTAACGAACTTTTTCTGCTTGGTTGACTTTTGTACAAAATATTACTATAATTAATATAGAATGTGAGGTGTATTTATGAATAGTGTTTTTGAAAATATCTACACACGTCGTAGTTACAGGTGTTATAAACCTGATGCTGTACCACAGGATTTAATCGAAAAAATTGTTACGGCAGGTACATATGCAGCCACGGGTATGAATAAGCAATCGCCCGTAATTATTGCAATTACAAACAAGGGGGTTCGCGATGAGCTTTCAAAACTAAATGCATCAATTATGGGTCGTGAGGATTCTGACCCGTTTTATGGTGCTCCTGTAGTGTTGGTGGTTCTTGCTCAGAAGTGTGTTTCCACTCATGTTTATGATGGTAGTCTTGTTATGGGCAATATGATGCTTGCCGCACACGAATGTGGGTTGGGTAGCTGTTGGATTCATCGTGCTAAGGAGGAGTTTGAGCTTCCTGAAGGTAAAGTAATTCTCAAATCTCTCGGAATCAAGGGGGAGTATGAAGGAATCGGTCACCTGGTTGTGGGTTATCCTGATGGTGATGTACCTGTTGTTAAACCCCGTAAAGAGGACTATGTTTATTTTATAGAGTAATTATAAAACAGACGCTTTTAAGCGTCTGTTTTATGTGCTTTTAATATGGTTTATGGCATTTTTTTCAAGTCTTGAAACCTGTGCTTGGGATATGCCTATTTCTTCTGCAACCTCTGTTTGGGTCATACCTCTCATAAAGCGCATCGATAAAATGTTTTTTTCTCTTTTGGGCAGGTTTTTAATAGCCTCCTTCATGGATATTTCATCAATCCAATCACCGTCACTTTCGTCTGTGCCTAATTGGTCCATAAGGTATATGGTATCACCGCCGTTGGAGTAGACCGGTTCATAAAAAGAAACCGGATCAACAATGGCTTCAAGCGCAATAACAATTTCGCTTTTTTTTCTGCCCATCTCTTTAGCGATTTCTTCAACAGTAGGGTCACGGTTAAGTTCATTTGACAACTTCTCACGAGTTTGCATTGCGTGGTATGCAGTATCTCGCATAGAACGACTTACCCTTACCGGATTGTTATCTCTTAGGTGACGTCTTACTTCGCCGATAATCATCGGAACTGCGTATGTGGAAAATTTTACATCGTGGCAGGTGTCAAAGTTATCAATAGCCTTCATAAGTCCGATGCAACCGACCTGGAAAAGGTCATCAAGGTTTTCGCCGCGGTTTGCAAAGCGTTGAATAACGCTGAGTACCAGACGCAAATTTCCTGTTACGAGCTTTTCACGAGCATATTTATCACCACTTTTGGCTTGCTTGAGCAAAATGTTTTTTTCCTTTTCAGGTAAAACCTTTAGTGTTGAGGTATCAATTCCGCAGATTTGCACTTTATTAAAATACAATTCCGGCACTCCTTCTATATCTTA
>JAZULH010000076.1:0-21222 GCA_045602985.1 Acutalibacteraceae bacterium
TTTTTGCTTTTTTACAGAAAAAGAGAGATGTTACATCTGCAATGATAGCACACGGAATTGTTGATTGGATTAGATTCTGTATTTTTGGCTTGCCAATCTAAGGTGAAACTTTCAGTCTTATAGAGAGATTGAAAGCACGCAAGAATTTGAATTTTAAGGAGAATATGCGATGAAACTCTATGATATTTCTCAAGAGGTTTTTTGCTGTGAAGTATATGCTGGTGACCCTGTCCCAGAGAAAAAAGTGCTGAAATCAATGCAGCAAGGTGATGTGTATAATTTGACTGCATTTAGTATGTGTGCACACAATGGTACACACATAGATGCACCCTTTCATTTTATTAAAGATGGAAAAACAGTTGATGAGATAGGCTTGGATGCATTTGTGGGAATGACTTATGTGACAGAACGTCATGGGATTATCACCGAAAATGATGCCACGGAAATAATTGAAAAAGCAAAAGAGCAGAACCCCGAAGCAGCTAAAAGGATTTTGATTAAAGGAAACGTTGAAGTGTCTATAGAGGCTGCAAAAACATTTGCAGCTTCAGATGTTTTGCTTTTGGGAAATGAACCCCAAACAATCGGACCACAAAAAGCACCAATGGCAGTACACCTTGCACTTTTGGGTGCGAATGTCGTCTTGCTTGAAGGCATTCGATTAGGTGATGTTTGTGAAGGTGTTTATTTGTTAAATGCTGCCCCGCTGAATTTAGCGGGTTCGGATGGTTCGCCATGCAGAGCTATATTGATAGATATGGATGAGAGATAACTTTCAGTTTAACGGAGAAACAAATTCCAATTTGTTTAACACGATAATCTGCCGAAAGACAACTTGTGTAAAAGAATTCCAAAGAGACACCAGTGGGGCTATTGGCGCACTGGATATTAAGTATGAATATACAGCAACAACAAGTTGCTTTGCAGTTTGATATGTTAATCGTATAATATCTATGGAGGTGAAAAATATTATGGAAACAAAAGATATTATATTGGAGTTAAGAAATAAGGCGGGATTATCACAAGATGAACTTGCAGAAAAAGTATATGTTACTCGTCAAGCCGTATCACGCTGGGAAAATGGTGAGACAACACCAAATACAGAGACGTTGAAGTTATTATCAAAACTATTTGATGTCTCTATTAACACCCTTCTTGGTTCGCCACGGCAGTTGATATGCCAATGCTGCGGTATGCCACTTGAAGATTCTAATATTAGCAGAGAGCAAAATGGTGCTTTTAATGAAGAATACTGTAAATGGTGTTATGTTGATGGCGAATATACTTATGACAATATGGATGATTTGATTGATTTCTGTGCCGAGCACATGGCTAATGAATCTTTTTCTCCAGAGCAGGTGCGTACCTATATGAAAGATATGTTGCCGAAATTAAATTATTGGAAACGGTATGCAGAATTCGATGATGAGGAAAAATTCAATGAATTTAAAAGGCAAATCATAGACGAATTTAATGCTTTACATATTGAAGGAATGCCAAAGGTCGAAAGTCTTAATGCACTTGGGGGTAGTTATGTTAATCTTGAATACCGGCTTCCGAATGGAAAAACAGTCAAGTTTTTGGATGACGGGGTTACCTATCTTGGAAACGAACTTGAGTGTGAGCTTGGTGGAGACAGATGTTTTGGTATTATAGCCAATATGGATTTTTTACTTGTATGTACATATGAGGAAAATGGGGCAAATCCAGAGTTGGTTATTTATAAGAAGAGATAAGTATTTAGGAGAGAATTAGTATATACTGTATGAAACGACTTCCTAGTTATTCCAGAACAGGAGGTACCTGAATTTAAGAAAGGAAACTTACAATGTCTTTTTATCAACTTTTCGAACAACACTTTCCTTTTTGGGACAAATTAAATCAGAGTGATAAAGACTATTTGTGTCAAAATTCCTCGTTGGTGTATTTTGAAAAAGAACAGCCGGTACATAATAATACTGATTGTTCTGGGTTGTACATTGTCAAAAGTGGAAAATTGCGTCTATACATGCTATCGGAGGAAGGAAGGGAAATTACGCTTTACAGACTGGGTCCGGGTGACATTTGTATGCTTTCAGCCTCTTGTGTTTTGCAAAGTATTACATTTGATGTGTATGTAGATGCGGAAGTTCCGAGTGAGTGCTATGTGATAAGTGGAGTTGCATTCAGTGATGTGAGTAATCGAGTGTTGGAAGTAAAAAATTTCGCACTGGAGACTGCCGTTCAGCGTTTCTCGGATGTTATGTGGATTATGCAACAAATTGTATTTATGAGTATGGATAAGCGATTGGCTATATTTCTTTTGGATGAAATCACATCTAATGGAACGGATATGGTTGCAATGACACATGAACAGATTGCCAGACATTTAGGAACCGCACGAGAAGTTGTCACAAGAATGTTGAAACACTTTTCGTCGGATGGCGTGGTTGAAGTGACAAGAAAAGGCATTTACATTCGTGATAAAAAGAAATTACGGGATATTGTTTGCTAGACAATACCCCGCAGATGTTATTTGGTAATGGTATCATATTTCCAATCAATTATACCGCCGAATTCTTTAATATTGGTATATCCGAGCGTCGCAAGTGTACTTGCGGCGTTTTTGCTTCGTCTACCACTACGACAGTATACAAGGATTAGTTGGTCTTTATCTGTAAGAATACTTTCAGCCTTTTCCTTAATCTCATAATCCGGTATAAGGATGGCGTTGGCTATATGTTCAGTATCGTATTCTTCATCAGTACGAACATCCAAAATGATAAAATCATTTTCGCTATCCATCAGCAATTTTGCTTCATCAGGTGTAATCTGTTCATAGCCGTGTGATGAGTTATTCTTTGAATGCTCATCGTCATTTTTAGAAGCACATCCTGTAATAATTGTAAATGCTAATATTAATATTAGTCCTAAATATATATATTGTTTCATTATTGAAGTTCCGCAAGAATATCTTCTTTTGGTCTTACGCCAACCACTCTTGCCTGTTCCTTTCCGTTTTTGAATATAATCATTGTAGGGATACTCATTACATTATATTTTGCAGCAAGTGAGTTGTTTTCGTCAACATTAACTTTGCCAACTGTGATATCTGTGCGTTCTTCTGCAATCTCATCGATTATAGGTGAGAGCATTTTGCAAGGACCACACCAATCTGCATAGAAGTCTACCAGTGCTATTCCAGTGTTTTCGATTATTTCATTTTGGAAATTGTGAATGTTGAGTTTCTTTAACATAATTTCTACCTCCTTGAAGATTATATTTTCTGTTATGTAATACCTTTAATGTTATTGTCAGTATAGTAGAAAAAAGATATTGTTTCAGTGACTTTTGTCACCGGGGAATGGTGATATATTCTAGTATGCTAGAATAAAAGTTGTTTTGGCAGATAATAAAAAACGTAAAATAGGCCTTGCACCGCAGTTGCTTCAGACGTATAATGAGCCTACAAAGTTACTATATGTCAAAGGACAAACTAAATTATCCTGCAAGGGACAAATAAAATTATTCTAAAACTAAAACATATAGAGAACTTTGTATGGGCTTTTGAGCCCGTTCAGGGTTCTCTTTTTTGTGTTGTGGTGGGAGTTTTATGTGGTATAATGGATGTATATAAATTTGAATTTGATGAATAACTATCGCGAGAATAAAAGAAGGAGCTTTGGTACTATATGTGGAATGAAATAAAAAATGAAATTGATATTGAAAACTTGTTGAACGAATATAGCGGCTTTCACGATAGCTGTATAGTTTCAATAAACTATCATAGCGGAGCATTTGTTAATGATAAGGGTGCTATGGCAAATGGCGGATTGCTTGAGCGTAGCATTGAAATGATATTACATAGTCAGTGTAATAAACCTATTGAACTGCGTTTTACAGGAGTAAGAAAATGTAATATTGTTGGCTGGCAGGATAATTATTTCTGCGACATTTTTGGTGCATATTTGAATTTTCATAGCGACCTATTTGGTAAAACTCGTGATGACAAGCTGATAGTATGGGCGGATTGGGATGGTTACAATCCCATAAATTATACGGAAGAAAAACCGATTTCCACTAACGGAGAACACAGTACTTATATAATTGCTGAAAAGCTGTTTTGGAGAATAATGACGGAGGACTAATTAAGAGCGACAAATACCAATTTGTAGAAGTAGAATAGATAACGCACACTACTTTTGGTCGTTCTTACCCTCACTTATACTACTTTTGGTCGCTCTTTCGCAAAAGAAAACATCAACCTTGTGGTTGGTGTTTTTTCTTTTTTATGTTTTTGGTTAGTGGGTTAACATCTCCATCCTGATATTGCACAAACGGAATTATTCTGTTATACTTACAGTAACAAAAACTTTTAAGGAGTTATATTATGGAAAAGCTCAAAAAGTATATTGCGATTATCTGTGTTTTTGCTATGGTATTCTCATACGCCGCCTGCGGTAAAAAGAAAAAAACTGAAGCCATCACAACACAGAACAACCAGGTATATGACCAAAATGTGCAAAACACACCTGTTCCCGATGCAACAGAGTCAGCTACATATTCAACCTCCCCCACACAGCCTGTAGCTTCACAAGCTCCTGCGCAGACTGTAGTGGCGCCGCAAACACAAGCAACTGCACAGCAGACAGAGGCTCCTACCCCGACACCCACCCAAGCACCTACTCAAGCTCCTGTACAAAATTCAGGAACTGTTGAAACCGTAATTTATGATAACATAACACCCAGGCAGACTGTTTATTGTCCGCCAAATATGAGCACAAGCAACACCGCATACCCTGTGCTTGTATGGGCAAACGGTACAATGGTTAAAGCAGATTTCTATGCAAGCTTGCTTGTTGAGCTTTCAAATATGGGCTATATTGTAATAGCAAATGATGAAAGTATGTCAGCAGACGGCTCAGCACAGTTGAACTCACTTGATTTTATAATTTCCGAGGGTAACAACCCATCATCACCCCTTTACGGAAAGGTTGATGCAAACAGAGTTGCGCTTATCGGACATTCACAGGGCGGCAGAAGCTCTGTAAACGCCGCCCCCAAAGATAATAGGGTTAAATGCGTTATATCAATAGCAGGCAGTAACTTTGATTATGAAGCGGCACTCAACTCAAAGCCTACCCTCTTTTTTGCAGGTTCAAATGATATGATAGTAAATCCCGAGCAATGGTTGGTGACTGCATATAATTCTGTTACAGGTCCTGCGGTTTATGCCTGTCTTGAAGGCGGTATCCACACAACCTGCACAAGCGATCCTTCAAAATACACCTACTATATTTCAAAATGGTGTAACGCCTGGCTCAATGGTGATGAACAGGCAAAGGGCATTTTCCGCAATGGTGGCGAAATGTCAAATGACAGTAAGTGGAAGGATTTTGCAAGTAAAGGGTTTTAAAAACAATAAATTAAGCCTCAGAGTAATCTGAGGCTTGTTTTTTTATTTAAAAGCTCTGTCATACCTTTTGGCCCAGGCAAGCACATTTTGCTTATCCCATTTTTCAGGCATTTGAGCAGAAAAAACTGCAGTTTTAACCATACCTGATAACGCCTGAGCCAATATACCGATAAGGTATTTGTTACCTGTAGCACCCTTTATTTTGCTACACAAATCGTCTTTAAAGGAAAACAGGTCTCCCAGCCCGGCAAAATCTGCCGCCATTGTAATATCATCTTCGTTGACAACACCTGATTCAAAGCAATACTCCACATCCTGAGGTCTAAGCTTCAATAGAGAACTCCTTACACACTCAAGCAAAGCAAGGCTGCCGCCAAGCCTTTTGTGGTATTTGACGGCATAATCCCAAAGAGTTTCGGCACTGTAAAGCTCGTTCTTATCCGCAATAATTGTGTCTGCAAGAATTCTTGCGGCTCTGAAAGCATTTGCCATACCCGAGCCTATAAGCGGCACAGGCATAAACGCGCTGTCACCAATAGCTGCATAACCATCTGCAACAGGGACGGAAAGAGTATGCCTTATGGGAATTTCCACAAACTGACCGCCGCGGAGTTTCTCTGTACCGAGACGAGGATTCTTTTTGCGAAGATTCTTAAGGGCATTTTCCACTTCATCCATACCGAATTCTGTAAATCTGCCTATAAGAACATCTGTATATTCATCCTCAGCCGCAACCCAGTTAATGCCGGGTTTACCTCCTGCAAAAAGAACAATTTTAAACTTATCCTTTGCAGGCTCGTCGCTTGCCTTATTGTAGAAGGCTCTGTAAATTAAAATTCTGTGAGCAGGATTAATCTCGTTTTGTACGCCAAGTGACTTTGGTAAGTTGCGACGCACTGCAGAATTAACACCGCAAGCATCAATCACAAGGTCCGCTGATACATCACCCTGTGCTGTTTTTATGCCCACAACTCTGTCGCCTGACATAACAGGTCCGTAAACCTCACAATCATAAACAAGCTTAACTCCGCTGTTTTCCGCATTGTTTATGAGCATATCATATATATCGCTGCGCTCCATTTTTATTTCGCGTTTATCAAGAGGAACATGCTGTTTAAGAGGCTTGTTACCGCACGGACCACAGAAGGTCATATCCTCTTTGTACTCGTACTTATCCTCAGGCGGCATAGGTATACCTGCCTCCCCAAGAGCTTTAGGGTCAAAAATATCTGTCCAATCATAGCCCAATTTACCCTTACTGCCTTTTTCATAAACAGTAACGTCATACCCTTCTCTGCCAAGTAACGCTGCAACGGCAAGACCACCGTGCCCCATACCTGCAACAACTATCCTTTTACCCATAAATACTCCTCCAAAGTAAAGAAATAGACTTTTTTATTTTATCACAATAACATTTATTTTTATATCCATATATTTACACAAAGATTTAAAAGTGTTATTATATAAAAAAACGAAAAGAGGTATTTTATGGATGTAATCAAAGAAATATGGGCGGTAAATCCCCCTGCAATGTTTGCAACAATATGTCTTGCACTGTATTTCTTCGGTATGGCAATTGTTTTTATTTCAAAACCATTGAAAAATGCAGAAAGCTTTTCAATAAAGCCTGTAGATAACGCAGGTAAAACTGAAATACGTGTATACTACGGCGGTATATCCTTCGCGCTGGGTGCATTCCTTTTGTACCTTACATTCGCACTGGGCACTGCTTTTCATTCCCTTGTGGGAGGTATGTTCTTTGCAACAACGGTTTTTGTTACAAGAACAATCTTCCTGTGTGTTGACAAGGGCTGGAAATGCCCCTACACCAAGCTGGCAATACCTGCCGAAGGTGCATTTGTTATTGCACTATGGACCTGCTTTTTCATTTCAAGAAATTATCTGTAAGCATAATCATAAACACCCGACAGAGTTATTGCTCTGTCGGGTGTTTTTTTAAAACAAAAAGGTTTTGGCAATAAGCAACAGCACAGTTCCGGGAACGGAAAACAAAGCACAAAAAACTGCACTATACACATTAAGACCCACAGTAAGCGGAACAAAGCAAGAAATTGCACCAACCGCACACAAAGACCCCAGACCACCCAAAGCACTTGTTAATAGTGCTTTCAGAAAGCTGCCGCTTCTTTTAAAAATCCATAATGCAACAAACAAAAGGAAGATACCCATTACATAAACCACTGTAACACATCCTTATCAAAAACTTAATACATACTTTGTATTCTGTTTAAAAATATGTTTTAGAATATAATTATATTACAGATTATAAAAGCCACTATCTGAGCATAATTATAAAAGTATATTTTTATTTGAGGTGATAATATGAACAAGCATTCTTTTACGTTTGAGCAATATTGCAATATTGTTGATAAAAACATTATTCTTGAGGAAACAACATACCACAACGGTAATAAGCGAATCAAATGCCTTAACATACACAAGTGTAATGATGCAAACGGCGGTTGCCGTAATTCTTATGTAATAAAGAGAATGGAAAAGGCGGTTGAAAATTACACCGAGGAATAGTATAATCATCAAAAAGGTGGTGAGGCTTTGAACGGTATATACATCCACATACCATTCTGTAAATCCAAATGCCCGTACTGCGACTTTTACTCCACAAGGTGTAATGATGAGCTCAAAAGCAGGTATATTGATGCCCTTGTTGACGAGATAAAAACTCTGCGCAGATATGAAAAAGTTTCAGACAGCATAGATAAAAAGGTTGATACCCTGTACCTTGGCGGAGGTACTCCATCCCTGCTCTCCGGGCAACAGATTTTCGATGTTGTAAATGCTGTACGGGACAGCTTTGCCACTACAACTGATTGTGAAATCACAATCGAATGTAATCCGAGCTCTGATATAGAGGGACTTATACCATACTTTAAGGAGTGTGGCATAAACAGGGTTTCATTAGGTATGCAGTCAGCTGTTGATGCCGAGAGAAAAACTTTGGGCAGAAGTGCCGACAGAGAACGTATTTTACAGGTAATCAACTTGCTTAAGACCAACGACATCAACAACATTTCCCTTGACATTATGTTGGGAATACCCGAACAGACATCTGACGGCTTAAACACCACCCTGGAATTTATAAAGGCCTGTGACATCCCTCACATCAGCGCATACATTCTGAAAATTGAGGAAGGCACCTTTTTCGACACCCATCGGGAAAGATACAGCTTTCCTGATGACGATGCCTGTTGTGACCTTTATTTGCAATGCTCGGATTTTTTAACAGACAACTCTTACATACATTATGAGATTTCAAACTTTGCAAAGCCCGGTTATGAAAGTCGTCACAACACCAAGTATTGGTTACTTGACAACTACCTGGGCATCGGTGCGGCGGCACATTCCTTTGTAGACGGAAAGCGTTTTTATTTTCCTGATGACATTGAAGGCTTTATAAACGGCAACACAGTTGTTTTTGACGGCACAGGCGGCGACAGAGATGAATACATTATGCTGCGTTTACGCTTGCGTAACGGACTGAGCATCAGCAAATTGTGTGAAATATACGGCAAAAATTCTGCTGATACCATAATAAAAAGAGCCCCACTCCTGAAAGAGCAAGGCTTAATAAAATATGACGGTGAAAACATAGCCTTAACCGAGAAAGGCTTTTTGCTGTCAAACAGTATAATTACTGAATTGCTGTAAGCGTGAATGTATCATCCGATAACTCAATATCGCTCACACCCTCAGTATATAAAATCTCATTATCCGTAGTAATAAGAATATAATCAAAGCTGTTGTTTTCCTTGGCGAATGCAACGGCTTTCTCTTTACCCATAACGTACAAGCCCGTTGAAAAGGCATCGCACAAGGAGCCCTTTCCCCCTATTACGGTAACACTCAACAAATCGCTTTCGGCAGGATATCCTGTTTTGGGGTCAATGATATGGTGGTATGTTTTTCCGCTGTATTCGAAATAGCGTTCATAGCCTCCCGAGGTTACCACCGATCTGTTCCCCTTACTTTTAAAGCTACAGGCAAGACCATCAGTATTGTGAGGGTTTTTTACACCCACACTCCAGAGCGAACCGTCTGCCTTGTTACCGCACAGAACGATGTTGCCACCTAAAGAGAGTAATGCGGTAACATTTTCTTCAAGGGCAATTTCCAGAAGCTCATCACCAAGATAGCCTTTTGCAATACCGCCCAGAGTCACTTCAACACCCTCTGCTTTCTTAACACAATTGTCTGTTGTGTTAACAGTAATTCCATTATTCTTAACCGAAGCGAGTGCATCGACAAGAGCTTTTTCACCGGGTACTCCGTATGTGCCGTTGTGGAAGCCCCACGCACTTACAACCGGCATAACAGTAATATTGAAGTTACCGTCGGTTTTTTCAAATGCAGAAAGAGAATCTGCAATTACATGGGCTGTATCTGCTGAAATATTTATAGCCTTATCCGCTTCACTTTTATTTATTAAATAAACATCACTATCGGGATTATCTGCATCCATAAGGCTATCAATTTCTTCTATACGCTGTGACATTCTTTGCAAAATACGCTCATTTTCAACCTTAGAATTATTGAACACGGTTATTTGCATAACCGTGTTCATTGCTGTCAGACTGAGCGTATCATCACCCTTTAATGCTGTGCAGGAGCAAAGTGACACCATCACAGCAATCACAAGCAATAATGATACTGTTTTTTTCATAATTATGACAAACCGGCCTCTCGCTTGTTTCTTTCGTGCTCTGAGTTAGTAGTTGCATAATAAACCTTGCCGGTTTCTGTATTATGACAGAAGTAATAATAATTTGTATCTGACGGATAAAGTGCTGCATGAATTGCATCGTCACCGGGGTTAGAAACTGCACTTACGGGGAGACCCTTACACTCGTCGGTATCGTAAACCATAAAATAATCGGTATACTTTTTAACATCTTCAACCGAGGTAGTAAGCTGGGGCTTGATTGTTTCCCTTACATAATCTGCAGTTGAGTCCATATTAAGCCAAGGGAATGTAGACGGCTTGTTAAGTCGGTTGTGTAAAACAGAGGAAATATCTGCCATCTGATCTGTTGATGCTGCCTCTGCCTGAATCATAGATGCAATAATGATAATCTCATCAATTGATTTACCCAGCTTATCTGCCTGTGCCTGATATTCATCTGTCCACTTAGCATCAAAGTTGTTAAGGAATCTTCTTACAACACTGGAAGCATTTTCCCCTACATAAAACTCGTATGTATCGGGATAAATATAGCCTTCAAGCACACGGAAACGTTGTTCCTTATTGGTAATTGGAGCAATAAAGTCATACTCACCTGAGAAGTCCACAGTCTGAAGCGTTGTAATAAAGCTTGATGCTGTACAAACCTCGTTTTTCTCAAGCTTTTCAGCAATTTCCTGAATAGTGTAGCCTTCAGGAAATGTAAGAGTAACAGTTTCGCCGCCTTTATAGTCAGTCTTCATAGTGGCAATCATTTTTTCTACACCCATTTTAGGATTAAGGGTATAAACGCCTGCAATGTAATCACCCTTTTTATCAAAAATTTTGATAAAAATTTCACAGAAGGCTTTATTTTCTATAAGGCCGTTTTCCTTAAGCACATCAAGAACATCGGAGTCTGTCATACCTTCCTGAACAACAACCTCAATTGAAACATCCTCTGCATCAAGTGCAAGAACATCATTGATACACTGTATTCCAACATAGCAAAGAATAGTACTTACAACAGCGATTACCGCAACCATTATCATAAAACGCTTGAAGCCCTTGGAAGTAAAGAAACGAACAAGCGCATTCTTTTTCTTGCCATTGCCCTCATCTATGTTAATCTTTCTGCCATTAGCTTTACGTTTTGGTGGCGGTGATGCTTTTTTCGCCTTTGAATCCATAGTCCTGGGAGGATTGGAAAAATACACTCCGCCTTTAAGGTTGCCCTTGTCAGCACTTATGCCTTCCGTTTTTTTTACGGGTGGAGGTGCAGGCTTTTTAGCTTCAAACCCGCTTAAAAGCTCATTGTAATCTTTATCGTTAGCCATTTTGAAAACTCCTTTTCAAACTCAATCCTCACGGACTGTTATAATCTCTTTTTCTGTAACCACCAGCTGTACAGTCCTGTCGTACTTGCCGTGGTAAAGCTCATCCACTATATTGTCACCGTAGCACACACCGATTGTACTGCCTTTGTACCCTGAAAGATATCTGTCATAGTAGCCTTTGCCGTAACCCAGGCGGTAACCCGACCTGTCAAACATAAACGCAGGCACTATGCACACACTACCCTCGGTTTTGCCTACCATAACACACTTTTGCGGATCGGGCTCATCCACATGGAAGCTACCCGGTGAAAGACTTTCAAGGGAATCGATGTAATAAAAATTCATTTCAGTCTTGCCATCCTCACACCGCGGTACAGCCACACGCTTTCCCATCTGCAAAAGAGCATCAATAAATTCACGTGTATCAACCTCAATGGGCGTTGAAACATAGCAAAGCACGGTCTGCGCCTGCCTGATAGCCCACATATTGAGTAATCTGTTTTTTATTTTCCTGTCGAGGGCTTGCTTGCCCTCAGGACTCATTGAACACCGCATCTCTCGAGCCTCGGTGCGCAACTTCTTTTTAATAGGACGGATATCAATCACTTTTTCCATTGAATTGCTCCGAGAATACTGTCGCTTTTTTCTTTACCCACAAGGGCAGCGGCAATTTCCGCACCGAATTCCCACGCAACACCTGCACCCTTGGCGGTAATGATATTACCGTCTCTTACAACACCGTCACTTTCCACGGTTGCACCCTCAAGGTACTGTTCAAATCCCGGAAAGCAGGTTGCCTTTTTACCCTTCAATAAGCCTCGCTTACCTAAAATAAACGGTGCGGCACATATTGCAGAAATTATTTTGTTTTCTTTATTGCAGAAATCAATGGCACGCTGAACATCCGGGCAATTATTAAGGTTATCTGCACCAGGCATACCACCCGGTAGAATAATGCCGTCAACCTTATCATCCATAACCACATCGGTTAAAGAAATATCCGCCGCAACCTTTATGCCGTGTGCACCGCAGGGAGCTTCCCCGGTGACTCCGACAGTTACTGTATCTACGCCTGCACGTCTGAGAAAATCTACAGGCGCAAGAGCCTCAATTTCCTCAAAACCGTCTGCAAGAAAAACATATATCATATTATCATCCTCCATAAGGAATACCGAAAAAGCCATCGTTTATCTCAGGTGCGTCACCTGTAATCATATACATACCGCAGGCAACACCGTCACCCTGTGACGGTTCTCTTACGGTCAATGTGCTATATCCACTCAGTTCAAACACACCACTCAAAAGCAAATCCCTGTTACCAAAAACCTCGTGAACAGTAACATTGCCGTCCTCACACTCTGCAACAGCATACCCTTCATCGCGCACCGAAATAACTTTCAAGCTTTCACCTGCAGGGTCAAAAAAGCTTGAAAACGCTTTCTCCCCCAAAACAGCCGATGGATAATCCGCCTGCTCGCGGTACTTCAGATATTCTTTATAACTCAGCTTAGAGCAAGAAGATACAAAGCTATTATAATCACTTTTATTTTCAACTACGCTGCGGTAACAAAAGCCTGTTTTAAAACCCAATGATTCATACATATCGAAAAGCTTTTTATCTGCAGGTACAAGGTAAAGGTAACTGAAATTATCTGCAACCGCCTTTCGGTAAGCCATATCAATGCACTTTTTCATAAGACCCTTACCCCTGTGCACGGGGTGTGTACAAACCGCGTAAACATAATATGCAGGAAATTTTGCACCCGATACTATAACTGTGCTCTCAATCAGATACAGCACACTTACGGGTACTCCGTCACAGAAGGCGGCTATTATTTTTTCAGGCTCCGCGGTTTTACTGAAAAAGCGTTCCACACTCTCGGGCGAGTCACCAAAAACATCACACCACAATTTTTTAAGATGGGGATAATCGTTGGTTGTAACCGCCTTAAAATCATACAACTTTTGCATAATATTTTTTCACCAGATATTCGGGCTGGTATGAGGTTTTTGCTTTACGCAAGCCCTCAACACCTGCATCATCCTCACGGTTTATATATATAAACTCCCCTGCCAGCCTGTCTGCAAAAAGCTTGTTTACAGCCGCATAAGCCGTAGGAAAATCGGGTGATGCTTTTTCAAAATGCACACAGAAGGTTTCACCATCTGCCATAGGCTCGCCCATAGCATAGGCAACAATTTTTCCGTCTACTCTGACAATTATGCCCCTGTAGTTAAGTTTATTGAATTTTGCAAAGGCACAATCTATAACCTGACGCTCAGCCTCCAGGCGTTGAGTGCTTTCGTTACGCATATGCCAGCTGTGAGAAAAATCCAGACACTCCTTAATATTACTGTCAGATATTTCCTCAACAGAGTAGTTAAACTTTTTCATAAAAGAGTTTACATGATTCTTTTTTGAATGAAGCTTTCTGCCCTTAAGCTGTGAAAGATTTTCACCAAGGTATATATAATCAAAATAATCACGCTGTTCTTTAACGACAAGCCTGTCGCCAAAAAACTTTTTCAAAAAATGCAGCTGCTCCTCAGCGACACAATAAAAGCTTAAATCGGATTCACGCTGTGCAGCATCATCAACAACCATCTGCAAAGCCTTTTGTATATCGCCGTCGCCCCATGGCACAGCATAAGAGGTTACGCCGTTAAATGTGGAGCGCAGAAACAAAAACCCCTCTTCCACGGCAAGCTCTGTGTGCTCAGCAGCACTCCAGGTATAAAGATTGCCGAAGCAAAAGTCGCACATCTGACGGCAACAAGCCGGCATAAATTGTTCTGTTACGGCTTTATCATCTGTTTTGATATGATGTAAATCAAGCATATAAACCTTTTTCTTTCAAAGCTGCCTTTAAAACTTCGTAAACCTTGTCATTAATAACCTCAATGGGCAGAGGCTCGCCCTCTTGGGCACAACAAATGACACTCCAATTATACTTGTGTGCCGCGTACAGAGCCGCCTCGCGGCAGGCATCAAGAAACTCTACATCAGCCTCGTGGACATCCTTTTTACTTTCATCGCCACCGTAGCGGGAAGTCATAAGACGCTGTGAAACCTCAACAGGCATATCAAGAAAAATAACCTTATCAGGTGCGGGTATGCCGATTTTGTTGTATTCAAAATCAAATAACCATTCCAAAAACGGATCCCATTCGCTTTTCTGAAGCTTAGTCATCTGGTAAAGGGCATTGGCAGGTGTGTAGCGATCAGCAAAAATAAGCTTGCCTGCTTTATAATCCTGCCCCCACTTTTCGGTAAAGGAGGCAAAACGGTCCGCTGCGTATAAAACCGATGCGGCATAAGCGTTAACATCCCCTGCATTCTTACCGAAATCACCTGCAAGGTACTTTCTGACAAGAATACTGGAATCACTCTCGTAATCAGGGAGCTTTATTTTTTTATAATCTATACCGTCCGCTTCAAGACGTTTGCATATAAGCTCGGTCTGGGTTGTCTTGCCGCTGCCGTCAAGACCCTCAAGGTCCACAAAAATACCCATCAAGAATAGTCCTTTCAAGTGCAATCATACTTTTACTTGTAAATAATACTATAATTGAGGGCAACTGTCAAATACTGTTTTTAATATTTACCCAATTATTGTAAATATTTAATATATTCTTAATAATTAGGTGATTTTTTGATAAAAATAAAAAAATCGGCTCCTGAGAACCGATTTTAGAATTATTGATTTATAAAAGCAAGTATCTGTTCCTTAGAGCGTAGACCTACCATTGAATCTACTGCCTGACCGTTTTTTATGAGCACAAGTGTGGGGATGCTTGCTATACCGAACTTCTGTGCGAGGGCAATTTCCGAATCAACATCCACCTTGCCTACTACTATATTATCATTTTCCTCTGCTATCATGTGTACAATAGGTGCTATCATCTGACAGGGACCGCACCAGGTAGCCCAGAAATCAAGAAGCACAGGCTTTTCGCTTTTTAAAACCTCTGAATCAAAATTACTGCTTGTTACTGTTAATTCTGCCATAATTAAAACCTCTCAATCCTTTGATTTATAATAGAGCATGCAGTGGCAATACCCTTCAAAATCAGGGTCTGCAATCTGTTGACGAAACTCTTCACAGATACACTTATTTTCGGGTGTTCTGGCGAGCCTGCAGGGACAATACCCGTCCTTAGCTTTTAAGCCCTCTTTTATTCTTGCAACAACTTCCTTATCATCATTCAGTCGTACAGCCACACTCTCGCCTCTTTTCAAATTTTTATAGTATTAGAATATCCCAAAACCCTTTAAAATTCAAGCATTATTAAATAAAAAACTTTACATTTCACAAAATAGGTGTAAAATATATGCAATCACATTTTTATGGGAGTATTTATTATGAATAATATTTTTGAGCAGGCATATGCAACAGCAACAGAAATAATAGAAATTGCAGAACTCGCAAAAGGTGATATATTGGTGGTGGGTTGCTCCACAAGCGAGGTTATGGGAGATACCATAGGCACAAACTCAAGCCCCGAAACTGCACTTCTGCTTTTTGCCGGCATTAAAAAAGCAGCAGACGAAAAAGGCGTTTATATTGCCGCACAATGCTGTGAGCACCTGAACAGAGCAATAATAACAGAAGCCGACGCCGTTAACGGTGATATTGTAAATGTAGTACCCCAACCCAAGGCAGGCGGGTCATTTGCAACTGCGGCATACAACACATTCAAAAAGCCTGTTGCCGTGGAGGAAATAAAAGCAGACGCAGGTATTGATATTGGCTTTACAATGATAGGTATGCACCTTAAAAAGGTTGCAGTTCCCGTAAGACTCAAAAACAACAAAATCGGTAACGCCACCGTTCTTGGTGCAAGGGTCCGCCCAAAATTCATCGGCGGTGCAAGAGCCGTTTATGACGACAAACTTTTATGATAGAGGAGTTCACTATGAAAACAGAAATACTCAAGCTGCTGAGCAGAAACGCTCAGTATACACCTGCCGAAATAGGCGCAATGCTGGGCAAGGATGAACAGGAAATCAAAGCGGAAATTGAGCATCTTGAAAAAGAAGGTGTTATACGCGGATATAAAACAGTTATTGACTGGGATAAGCTGGACTGCGCATACGTAAGCGCCATTGTTCAATTAAATGTTGTTCCAAAGGCAGAGCTGGGCTTTGAGGATGTTGCGGAAAGGGTTATGTCCTTCCAGGAGGTAGAATCTGTTTACCTTATGTCCGGTTCATACGACCTCAATGTTGTGGTAAAGGGCAAAACTTTGCAGGATATTGCTAAATTTGTAGCAAGAGAGCTTGCCACAATCGACTCTGTAACATCAACCGTTACTAACTTTGTTATGCGCCGCTACAAAGAAATGAACGTAAGTCTTTGCGACCCCGAGGATGATTGCAGGGGGAAATTCCTTTTATGATAGACTATACACAAATGTTAAACTCTGCCGTGCAGGAAATCAAGCCATCCGGCATACGCAAGTTTTTTGACATCGCATCCACAATGGACGATGTTATTTCGCTTGGTGTGGGTGAGCCCGACTTTCAGACGCCGTGGCAAATACGCAAGGCAGGTATCTCCTCCCTTGAACGAGGCAGAACAAAATACAGTGCAAACAAGGGTATAGATACCTTGTGCAAGGAAATTTCATTATATTTAAACCGCAAATACAACCTGAAATATAATCCCGATAATGAAATTCTTGTAACCGTAGGCGGTAGTGAAGCGATTGATGCTGCCATAAGGGCTTTGGTTTCACCCGGTGACGAAGTAATTATACCCCAACCCAGTTACGTTTGTTATGAGCCCATAACTTTGCTTGCAGGCGGTGTTCCTGTAATTATTGAAACAAAAGCAGAAAACGACTTTAAAATAACACCCGATGAGCTGAAAGCCGCAATAAGCGATAAAACAAAGCTTCTTATACTGCCCTATCCATGCAACCCTACGGGTGCTATTATGGAAAAAGCAGATTTGATTGCCCTTTCACAGGTTTTGAAAAGCACAAACATTGCCGTATTATCGGATGAAATTTACTCCGAGCTAACCTACGGCAACAACGAACACATATCCCCTGCCACAATTGACGGTATGTGGGAAAGAACAATAACAGTCAACGGTTTTTCAAAAGCATTTTCCATGACAGGTTGGCGTTTAGGTTACGCTTGCGGTCCGCGGGAGCTTATGACACAGCTTATAAAAATACATCAATACGCTATAATGTGTGCTCCCACAACATCCCAGCACGCAGCCATTGAGGCTCTGCGAAACTGTGATGAGGCTGTAAAGAATATGCACGATGAGTATGACCGAAGAAGGCGACTTATTGTCAAAGGATTTAATGACCTGGGACTGACCTGCCGTGAGCCAAAAGGCGCTTTCTACGCATTCCCGTCCATTAAATCCACAGGGCTTTCAAGCGACGAATTCTGCGAAAGACTATTAAAAGAAAAGCGCGTGGCAGTCGTACCCGGCACAGCATTTGGTAAGGGTGGTGAAGGCTTTATACGAGCCTCCTACTGCTACTCGACAGAGCATATTTTAAAAGCTCTCCAACGCATAAAAGAATTTTTGAATGAAATGTAAAAAAGGATATCGGGCTGTAATCACCCGATATCCTTTGATTTTTACTCAACCGTTACATCCATAACAATGGGACAATGGTCGCTTAGGTAAACACCATCATCATTAACCGCTGACAGTACGTTATATGAATTAACCTTAAGCCCTGTTTTGGAAACCATAAAGTAATCTATACGCACAAATCTATCCTTATCGCCCCAACCGTTGTAGGTATATGAAGTATCGGGCTCTGCCAGCTGATATACCGCATCGTTGAAATTTTCTGTTACATTGTTATATGTTACAGAGCCTTCTGTTGCGTTGAAATCACCCATTATTACTGCAGGAAGTGAGCCAAACTCCTTGATTTTATCAAGAACAACGCCGATTCCGTTAATGCGTGCCTCATCACTAACATGGCTGAGGTGGGTGTTGAAAACAACAAAATCCTTGCCTGTGGCATTATCCGTAAGAATCACGTAGCTGCACACTCTGTTATACTGTGCGCCCCATGATTTACTGGGCACCTCGGGTGTTTCGGAGAGCCAGAAGGAGCCCTTATCAACAAGCGTATACAGGTTAGTATTGTAGAAAATGGGACATCCCTCAGAATTAAAAGCATCGTCACGATAGGTAATTACGGAATCGTACCCCTTCAAGGTATAGGTAAGATAAGCGTAATGCCACTTTGTTGCCTCCTGAAAACCGATTATACCCGGTGCTTGGGCAGCAATTTCATCCACTATTAAATCCGCACGGTAGAACCATGCCTTTTTACCCCAATCCGTAGGACTTATACAACGGAGATTACAGCTCATCATCCTGATATTATCAGGGTTTTCTATATTAATTTCAACAGTCTTTTTATTCTCCTTATAATGGGAATAATATAAAAATGTGTTACCTGCAAGGATTAAGGCTACTACAAGAACAACTGATACTAAACCCAAAAGAGTAAATTTAATAAACCTTTTCATAAGCCACCTCGAGATTAAATTACAGATTCAGTATTTAGCAAAACCCAGCTAAACACAACAAAAGAATTATTAACAAAAAACAAATGATTATTATTTCAGAGAGTGCAAAGTGTGATTCCTAATTTTTGCGCTATCTCCTCAAGGTAAACCAAATGTCCCTTATTCGCACGATATATCGTTACATAGCCGCTTTTAGTTGCAGTAATTGTTTCAGTTTTATCAGTTTTCACATTGTGATAAACAATGCTCTCACCTTTTTTGAGATAGGTTTTGTCGCCGTGCTCAAGCTGGTGATTATATCCTGCAAGAGCATTTTGATAGTGAGCATTAAACAGACGAGTTGCCTCTGCAAGATCACCTCTCCTACCAAAAATCATTGCTTCCTCAAGCAGAAGCATTTGATTATTAAACTGATCAAATCGGGTAAATTCAGTCCTATGTTTCAATATATCATCACGATTGTTTAATACATCAAAAATTGGCATCACATATTTTTCAATACGTGTCACAATATCTCGGGCAATTTTATAAGGATCTTTTTTCAAATCATAAAAGGAATCCCTACCATCAACAAGAGCACCAAGATGAGTTCGTATATTACATTCGTATTCATGGTAATATTTTTTTAGTGGCTCTGTGACAGTAAATGTACGCTCCACACATTCCGGAACTCGAATACCAAGATTCACCCAAAGCACATTGTATACCCCTTTTGACGGACACCCATTTTGAAAATGAACAACTTGTGATATGTCACCATCTACAAAGCGGTGAATTGTTCGACCGTGTTTTCTAAAGCCCAACGGCTTCAAATATTCATATACAATCTTCTCAATGATATCTACAGATTCAGTTGATGTAAGCTTGTTCATTCTAAACACATTAAACATTGTATCACCACCTTAAATAAATTCTACCATAAAGCCTCTTGATATTCAATGGTTTAATGCGAGGGAAATCAGTAGGTATCGAATCCCTTTTCAGTTTTCAGATATAAAAATAAGAAGTACTATCTTTCGATAATACTCCTTATTTTTTGGCGGAGAGCAAGGGATTCGAACCCTCGAAACGGTTTTGGCCGTTTACACGATTTCCAATCGTGCTCCTTCGACCGACTCGGACAACTCTCCATACAGTCAAATTGATAAAAATTATTCTTGCACTCACGAAGTGCCTTGCTATTATAACCAATTGCCGAAAAAAAATCAAGTACCAATTTTAATATTTAACAAACAAATTATTTTCGTTATTCTTAACTGTTTTACACATATTTATTTTGTCAATATTCACATTGTATGTAAAATCAATTTATGGTATTATTGAATATATATAATTTTATGGAGTATTTACGATGCCGGAGACACTGAAATGCACTCCGATTTACGAGTGTAAAACGAAAAAACAAAACCCAAATTACGGCAAAAGCATTATTGCTTTTCCCTGTGATTATACTGTGCTTGACCTTGAAACCACAGGTCTTAACCCTGCCACAGACCTGATAATTGAATTTGCCGCTGTCAAGGTACGTGGCGGTAAGGTTATTGACACCTTCCAGAGCCTTTGTGACCCCGGCTTTCCAATTCCGCCGCAGATTGAGATGATTACAGGCATTACAACAGAAATGGTGCGATTTGCCCCTAACCCCGGAAGTGTTTTGCCTGATTTTCTGGACTTTGTGGGCAATGACATAATTGTTGGTCACAATGTGTTATTTGATGTGCGATTTATTGCCTCATCTGCAAGCAAATTTCTGAATCCGTACATTGACACCATGAAAATATTCCGCAAGCTTCATCCCTTGCTCCCGCACCACCGACTTTCGGATATGGTTGACTTCTACGGCAAGCAAAACGAAAGCGCCCACCGTGCTTTGTCAGATTGCCTTGCAACAAACCAATGCCTTGACGCTATGGCTGAGGAAGTAATCCGAAACTACGGATGCTGCGAAAGCTTCTTAAAAACTTTAAAATAAACTCTGAATGAGGTGTAAATATGAAATTCCCACAATACCACAAAAGCCTTGAAACCTTACACTACGGTACAGAAAAGCCCCGTGCATATTTCATCCCCTACGATGATTTGCAAGATGCTCTGTCAGGTGACCGCAACTCCTCATACTACCTCACTAATCTGTGTGGTAACTGGAGTTTTAAATTTTTCAGCTCCTTTGAGGACATTGACGAAAGCCTTTACGCTGAGGATTATGACGCATCTTCACTGCCAAAGGTAACTGTACCGGGATGCTTTCAGTTGTACAAGGATGCAGGCGTAACCG
>JAZULH010000077.1:0-24461 GCA_045602985.1 Acutalibacteraceae bacterium
GTCTTCGCGTTTGTGATAGCAAGTATGGCTTCGTACTACGGTTACTACGCGAGAGGTGGTGCGCTGGAAGTGGGTAAAGCCAGCACAAAAGCCTAGGAGGTGCTTATGAAAAAATATATAAGAATTTTTATTGCATTGGCAATATGTATATCATTTATATTTACATTTCCTACTGTTGGTGCTGCATCAATCAGCGGTGATATTAACAATGATGGTATGGTTTCTGTTGAGGATGCTGTTATTGTTCTCAAAATTGCCGCCAGCCAGCTTAATCCGACTGCGGCACAAAAAACAGCGGCAGATTTAAATGGCGATAAAATAATATCTACTGATGATGCCCGTCTTACTCTTATTGCGGCAATGACTCCTACAGATGATGCTGTTTACGTGGACAATCTTATTGCTGCAGGGTTCCCCAGGTCATATACTGAAAACTTGCTCGCTTTACACAAGGCATACCCCGAGTGGGTTTTTGAGCCTTTTATAACAGGTCTTGAGTGGAGCAATGCTCTGGCAGGTGAGCGTAACCCTCATAAAAAGCAGCTTATTGAAAATAATGTACAGGCATCATATATGTGCTCTTGCAGCAGCTGTAAGGGTGTGATACAGGAGGCAGCAAACTGGGTGAGTGCATCCGAGGAGGCAGTTGCATATTACCTTGACCCGAGAAATTTCCTTAATGAAAAGTATATTTTCCAATTTGAAAGCACAGCCTATGATGAGTCGCAGACTCAGGAGGCAGTAGAAACAATCATAAAAAACACCTGGATGTACAATAGCCATATTACATACCTTGATGCATCCGGTAATACATGCACATATACGGAAAACGGACAGCCTGTTAAGTATTCTCAGGCAATTATGAGAGCGGCAAAGGACAACGGTATGAGTGCATACTACCTTGCCTCTAAAATAGTTCAGGAGGTAGGCTCCTCCACAGCATCATATGCAGGTGGTTCAAGCGGTGCTTGTTCACCCTATAACGGAATATATAACTACTACAATATCGGTGCCTATACAGGTGCGGCAGATGGTTTGAGCTGGGCAAACGGTTATATGAAAACCTCTATGGATGCCTACCTTTATAAAACCGCGGCTACAACAACCTATATGTGTACGATTCCGTCGGGTACCTCACTTTATTATATGGGTACATCAGGTAACTTCTATAAGGTGAAAACAACTGTTAACGGTACAAGCTACGAGGGTTATCTGGCAAAGAGCACAGCATCTATGTCCACAACCTACGGAAGACCTTGGGATAATCCTTATAAGAGCATATATTACGGCGCAGCCTATATTCATAAATCATTTTCTGCATATCAGTACACCGGCTATCTTCAGAAGTTTAATGTTAACTCCGCTTCGGGAAGTCTGTACAATCACGAATATATGGCAAATGTGCGTGCAGCTGCAAGCGAGGCTTACTCTTCATACAGGGCGTATACTGCAAGCGGAATTATGTCCTCACGCAAGGTTTTCTCAATTCCCGTGTTTACGGGTATGCCCGGTGGTGACCTTACCGCAGCTGAAAGATTCAGTCAGGAGTATCCTGTTGCACAGGTTTCATCTGCAATAACATCATCGGTAACTCTTTCCTGGCCGTCATTATCAGGCGCGCAAGGGTACGAGATTTATAAAAAATCAGGGGGGCAGTATAGTCTTATTGCGACAACTGCATCCACAAGCTATACAGATACTGCTATCGGAGCAGGCGGTACAGCTGAATATAAGGTTCGTGCTTATAAGAATGAAAACGGATCAAAGGTGTATTCTCTTTATTGTCCCGTAATCAATGCGGCAACACAACCTTCTGCTCCCGTCGGACTTACTGTATCGGCATATACAAATTCCACAATAACGCTTAAATGGAACGCAGTTTCCTGCAAGGGTTATGAAATTTACAGGAGTGACAGCACTTCGGCAGGCTATACCAAGGTCGGTACGGTAACCACCAATACATATACTGATAAAAACTTGCTTTCAGGGGTAAAATACTCATATAAAATAAAAGCATACACAACCTCGGGAAGCAACAATATGTACTCCGGCTATTCATCAGTTGTAAGCGCTACTACAACGGGTACTGCCGTGACTTATGTTGGTACGGTTAATATCAGCGATGGTCTTAATATTAGACAACAGCCGAATACAAGCAGTCAGATTGTCTGTGTTCTGCCCAAAGGACACAAGGTTTATGTGCTCAGCACATCTAACGGCTGGCACAATATAACCTTCACCTATGAGGGCACTACCTATACCGCTTATGCTTCGGCAGAGTATATAACCTTGAGTGAAATTACTTCTGAAAAGGTTTGTCCCTATACAGAGCCCGATTCGGTTTTGAGCTATGGTACAACAAGCGAAGGCGTAAAGTGGTTGCAATGGCATTTGTGGCAGTTGGGTTACATCGAAGAATCAAGCGTAACAGGTTATTTTGGCGA
The DNA here is from genome assembly GCA_045602985.1 of Acutalibacteraceae bacterium. Classification (GTDB taxonomy): domain Bacteria; phylum Bacillota; class Clostridia; order Oscillospirales; family Acutalibacteraceae; genus DTU089. The sequence goes on from JAZULH010000077.1 coordinate 2,445, forward strand.
TATTACCCGTAGTGCCGTAAAACAATTCCAGACAGATATGTCCCTTGAGGTTGACGGCTATGTTGGTCCCATTACAAGAAGTACACTCAAGGGTGCACTATAAGGATTATTATATTTTTATCAACAGGAGATAAAATGCGTTTAATTAAAAGATTGGTTGCAGTTGCTTTATGCTTGTGTTTTTTAGGTTCATATAACATTGCATTTGCCGCAAATCAGGGTGATGTTAACGGTGACGGTAAAATTCTTACCGATGATGCAATATTGGCGCTGAAGTATGCGTCAGATCAGAAAAACCTTTCTGTTATTATGCGTGTCAGGGCAGATATGGATGGTAACGGTACTGTTTCCGTGAAGGATGTTGTGGAGATACTCCGCAAATGTGCTGACATTGACCCCGATAAGAATTTGCCCAAGATTAATCACATTACACCATACAGCAAGTATAGTTCATCGCAAAAAGTGAGCTTTTGTGAGGTGACAAAAGATTGGAGCGAAGCAACTGCTGCATCGGATACTTCGGATACACATACTCCCTTGTACACTCCGTTGCAAAAAGGTACTTTTGACTATGTGAGCAAAACTGACAGCAATTTTGTATACCTTAAATCAGGCAGAAAGGTGGACAAAAGCGAGGCTAAAGTGTTCAGCGGTTACACTATGCCGGATAATAAAATAGTTCTGCAGAATGAGGTTAAATATAACGAAAATTCAACCTCTGTTTATCTTGCTCTTGATTGGAAGGTTCCTTTTTGTGTTATACTTAAGCCACAGAGCTATGAGCGTGGGTACGAAAGCAAGCTTTACAATATTGCAAACGATACCTTTACTGCGGAGTATATGGATATTGTTTTCTATAACACCACAGGTGTTAACAGTATTGTAAAAACATTTTCTGAGAGTGATGTTATCAAAAGCAGTAAATGGATTGTTGACACGTCCGCCAAAACTGCAACATTGCGTATTTATTTGAAAAATAAAGGAGCATTTTACGGGTACAAGGCTTACTATAACAGCAATAATTATCTTGTATTTGAAATCAAAGAGCCGTTTTCTGCTCTTGAAGGCAAGGTAATAGCAGTTGACCCCGGGCATGGCGGTAATCAACCGGGCGCTTGTGCAGGAGGTCTGCGTGAGAGTGACATTACTTATAAAATAGCTGTTCAGCTGAAACGGTACCTTGAAGCTGAGGGTGCAACTGTGGTTCTGACACACGACTCCACCACAACAAATGTACCCGATATTCAACAACGCAGAGTATGGACTCAGAATACTGCACCGGATATGTTTGTTTCCGTTCATCTTAACTCCTCAACAAGCACGAGTGTCAGAGGCAGCTCGGTGTTTTATTATAAAAACTATTCGGGGCCTTTGGCAAAATGTATATCAGCCAAATTACCTCAAGCAGTCAAAAACGGTATCAATTACAACCTACAGAATGACGGCTTCCATTTTTATCCGTTCCATGTTACACGTGTGGAATCCTGTCCGTCAGTCCTGGTTGAGGTGGGCTATATTTCTAATTCGACGGAGCGTGCAATGATGAATACCGTCAATGGTCAGAAGTACATTGCAAAGGGAATCTGTGACGGTATTGTAAGCTACGCAAATATGCAGTGAGGTTATTTATGCAGTATTTTATTGCTTTTTTAGAGGGTATAATAACATTTGTTTCACCTTGCCTTTTGCCGATGCTGCCATTGTATGTTTCTTACTTTGCAGGCGGCGGTGAGGTAACAACAAAAAAGACCATGAAAAATGCTTCGGGTTTTGTCCTGGGCTTTACGGTTATCTTTGTTACAATGGGTGCTCTTGCAGGTACTCTTGGAGGCTTCCTGCAAAGGTATGATACCGTGGTAAACATTATAACAGGTCTTGTTGTGGTTTTCTTCGGTCTTAATTTCCTGGGTGTTTTTAAACTGAATTTATTTAAAGGTATGGGTAAAACCGTAAATACCGGGGACCTGAACTTCGGTTCATCTGTTCTTTTTGGTGTTGTGTTTTCCGTGGGATGGACACCTTGTGTTGGTGCCTTTTTGGGCTCTGCTTTGATGCTTGCATCACAACAAGGACAGACACTTACGGGTGTTTTTATGCTTCTGGTGTACTCCTTGGGTCTGGGTATTCCTTTTTTGGTTAGTGCTTTGCTTATTGATAAACTGAAAAATACCTTCAGCTTTATTAAAAGCCACTATAAAATTATAAATATTGTCAGCGGCTTGTTATTGGTTATTTTGGGTATACTTATGATGACAGGTGTGTTGAATAAAATATTAACTACTCTCAGGTGATTGTATGAATAAAAAAATTGGTGTTATCGCAGGAATTCTGGCGGCGATTATTGTGTTTGCAGGTGTTTATAAGCTCTATGGCAGTCTTAGTGCAGAGTACGACCCTTCCGTTATTACAACAGAAGAAAAGGATTATGTTTTACACAATGGTGAAGATAATCGGAACCAAACCACCGAACCCGACAATACTGCGCCTGATTTTCTTGTTTACGATGGGGACGGTAATCAGGTAAGGGTTTCTGACTATAAGGGTAAGCCTGTTGTTATTAATTTCTGGACCTCCTGGTGTGGTTATTGTAAACAGGAAATGCCTCATTTTCAAAAAGCCTTTGAGGAAAATCCTGATATTCAGTTTTTGATGGTTAATGTTGCTGTTTCCGATGCACCGGAAAATTCCAATAAATTGATTAATGACGGCGGATATACTTTCCCTGTTGTATATGACAAATCGGGTGAGGCTATAGATAAATATGGTGTATCAGCTTATCCTGTAACATATTTTATTGACAAAGATGGTCAGCTCGTTACTTACTCAAACGGTATTCTGAGTGAGGCTGGTCTTGAAAGCAGACTTAAATTAATAACAGAATAAAAATAACTACGGCGGTGAGAAAGCTCACCGCCGTTTTATTATTGCTTTGGTATATTTAGTTTACATATACATCTTTTATATTAATATTATCATCAAATGTAATAAGATCTGCATCATAACCCTTTATGATAGCACCTTTTGTTTTGCCGTAACCCACAACACCTGCAGGAGTAAGGGTTGACATCTTAACTGCGCTGTAAAGGGGTATGCCTATACACTTGTGCATATTCCTTACACAGTCGGAAAGTGTTGCCGTGCTACCTGCCAAGGCTGAACGGTCAGCCAACTTCATAACCTTATCCTCATACACTACTTTCACACCGTTTTCCTGAGTGAAGACGGTGTTTTCTTCCATCTCAAAGGCAGAGAATTCCAACCCGTCGGTAATGAGATACATTTTGTCGTCGCCCTTGCACTTATAAATAAGACGCAGAAGACCTTGTGGAAGGTGGCGCAAATCTGCAATTACCTGGGTTGTGAGTTCATCTAAGGTAAGACCTGCTTCAACCACACCGGCGGTGCGGAAAACACCTGTCTTAAAACAGCTTGAGCAAGCATTGTAAAGGTGTGTAACGTCAGAAAAACCGTGCTGTATTGCTTCCTCAACTTGTTCAAAACTTGCTGCAGAGTGGGCTATTGATGCAACTATCCCTCTGTTTTTCAGCTTATCGCCAAGCTGCAGAACCCCGTCACACTCAGGGGCTGCGCCCATCATAAGAACCTTGTCCCACAGCTCAAAAAGCTCATCCGGGGACGATACCTGAGGGTTAAGGATGTTTTCAGAGCTTTGCGCACCCTTATATTTGAGCGAAAGATAAGGTCCCTCGTAGTGAATTCCGAGTATGTTGGCACCTGTAGCTTTTTCCGATGCTCTTTTTACTGATAAGGTTACTTTTTTCAGCTGTTCAATGGGTGCGGCAAGTGTGGTGGGGACAATGGATGTTGTACCGTATTTCATATGTGCCTGTGCCATTTCTGCAATATCATCGGGATTTTCGCTCATAGCGCTTTTGTTACCGCCACCGTGTACGTGAATATCAACAAATCCGGGGGAAAGGTATAAACCTTTACAGTCTGTGACGGTGTCAGAGTCGGACGGTTCAAAGTGTTCGCATATATCTGTGATTTTACCGTTATCGGTAACAACGATACAGTCACGGATTTTATCAGGAAAAATAACTTTTGCATTCTTGTAAAAATTCATATAATCACCTGATTTGATTTTAAGGTTAAAAGTGTGCTTTGTCAATAAATTTTTTCTGCCGACTGTTACCGACAAAAGATTTAACGAGCATATTCTATAATAACTCGGGGGTGGTGATATGGTGACCGTTTACGCAGATGTTCTGGTTTCCGTTAATATAATAATTACATATATTTTTCTGGTGTGTGTCAGGGTGATTTTCAAAGTCCCTACGGGTAAGTGGTTTGTTGCCCTTGCCTCAATTCTTGGGGGACTTTGTTCGTTAGTTATATTTTTTGATGATGGCGGAATCGGGTTTGGTATTCTTTACAAGGCTCTTACGGGTGCGGTAATCACGGCGATTGCCTTTTTACCTTCGGGTATAAAACAGTTTCTGAAGCTCTATGGCGGATTCTTTGGCGTAAGCGCCTTTTTTGGCGGTGTAATATTTTTTGTTGAAACATTATTCGACCCCCGCGATATTGTTTTTATTAACGGTGCTGTGTATTTCAATATGAGCGTGACATATCTTGTGGGGGTCGTTTTTGTTGTTTACGGTGTTTTTTGGCTGTTTGACCGTTTTTTGTTCCAACGATATGAGCGTGGCGATTTATATGAGGTCAGAATAGATTTTCGCGGAACGGAGCTTGTTCTCACAGGGTTTGTAGACACGGGAAATTCAATGCGAGATGTCCTCAGCGGTAATCTTGTTTTTGTTGCAGGGCAGAGCGATGTTGCCCCTCTTTTTTCGTATAGTGAGATTGCATTTTTAAAATCGGGGGGAACACAAGCACCGCCTGACAGCTTGGCAAAATATTGTAGGCTGCTGCCGTGCAGTACGGTGACGGGTAAGGGGCTTTTACCTGCATTTTTGCCTGACAGCGTAACATTGCATAAGGGTAAAACCGTTGCCCGTACGGGAAAGGTTACAATAGCTGTGTCGCCCGATGGTGTGGGTGATGATTATGGTATTTTACTTAACAAAAGCATCTGTGATTTAGCTTGGAAGGAGTCAGAAAATGAAGATAAGTTTTTTTAACAGATTGTTGCATATAAAAAACAAGATTGTAAGGCTCTTTGCCTGCAAAATATTTTACATAAACAGTCCGCGTACATTACCGCCGCCTCTCTCAAAAGAGGAGGAAGAGGAATTGACAAACAGACTCTGCTCGGGTGATATAAAAGCACGTGACAGACTTGTGGAGCATAATCTCAGACTGGTTGTTTATATTGCAAAAAAATTTGAAAGCTCAGGAGTTTATATTGAAGACCTGATTTCAATCGGTACAATCGGTCTTATAAAAGCGGTCAATACATTTAAGCCTGATAAAAATATCAAGCTCGCCACATATGCCTCCAGATGTATAGAAAACGAAATACTTATGCATCTGCGTAAGGTTAGTCAGCAACGCTCGGATATTTCCCTGGATGAACCTCTCAATGTGGATTGGGACGGTAACGAGCTTTTATTGTCAGATGTTCTCGGTAGTGATGGTCTGGAGATTAATGACAATGTGGAGCAGGAGGACGAGAGACGCATACTTTATCAGTGTATGGACGATTTGTCAGACAGAGAGCGGCTTATTATGAATATGCGGTTCGGTATGGGCGGAGAAAAGGAGCATACTCAAAAAGAGGTTGCCGATGAGTTGGGAATTTCACAAAGCTATATTTCACGTCTCGAAAAAAGGATAATTCTCAAACTGAAAAAAGATATTGAAAAGCAATTTGTGGAAAAGTAATGGGAAAAGCTGTTGATTTTTCCAAAAAAAAGTAATATTATGAACATAGAATGAACACTTTTGGGGGGACTTTCTATGATGAATATGGCACAGGTTGTTTTTAAGGCGATAGACGGAATTTGTTATCCCACACAAAACATGAAAAAGTTTAAGGATGTTATCAGCTTCAGGGACATTGCCTATGGCGAGCATCCTATGAATAAGCTTGATTTGTACTACCACAGGGATATTGTTAATGATGGCAAAAAGCATCCTGTGATTATATATATTCACGGCGGCGGTTTTATTATGGGAGATAAAAAGTGCCGCGTAAGCATCAGCGAGTATTATGCAGACAAGGGTTACTTTGTGTGCTGCGTGAATTATCGTATGCCACCGGAGGTTTCCTTTCCGGATTATGCACACGATATTGTAAAAGCAGTTAATTTTGTCAAAGTACTTGCAGATGAATATAGCATTGACCTTGACAATGTTTTTCTGACAGGTGACAGCTCGGGTGGCTTTTCTGCCGCATATGTTGCTGCCATAAAGTACGACGAGGGTCTTCGTACCCGTATCGGTGCCGATGAGGTTACTGTAGATTTAAAGGGACTTCTTCTTATGTGCGGTATTTATGATATTGAGGTGCTTCTTAAGGGTGGCAGACTTTTTGGCGTTATACCGAAAACCGCCCAGATGGTTGTGGGTGATTTTGAGCTTAAAGATGACCTTTCAAATTTCAGCGATTTCCCGTATTACAATGAAATTGCTCCTGCAAACTATGTAAATGAAAAGTGGCCTCCCACATTTATTTGTTGGGCAGATGATGACCTTGTATGTCAGGGTCAGGGTGAACCGATGGCTGAAAGACTTAGGAGAACTGTGCCATACTATGATGAGTATCGCGTAAAGGGCATACAGAATAACCATTGCTTCCATCTGGAATTCGGTCACAATAAATTGGCGAAGGAATGTATGGAAAAATCTGCCGATTTTATCGCAAAAGTGGTTGAAAAGGAAAAAGTGACAATCTGAAAAACTGTCAGAATATATATGAATTCTTAATAATTACCGATAAATTTAAAACCGATGCTTTCATTTTTGAAAGCATCGGTTTTGTCAGTTGTGTTATATTGTCTTATCTGATGTTACCGGTATTTGTTTTGAGTGTAACGTCGTGTGCGCCACCTTCAACAATACTTGTTGCACTTACAAGTGTAAGCTTTGCATCTCTCTGAAGATCAGGAATAGTGAGCACACCGCAGTTGCACATTGTGGATTTAACCTTGTAAAGGCTCTTTGTTACGTTATCGTGGAGTGAGCCTGCATAAGTTACATAAGAGTCAACGCCTTCCTCGAAAGAAAGCTTTGACTGACCGCCAAGGTCATATCTCTGCCAGTTACGTGCTCTGTTTGAGCCTTCACCCCAGTACTCTTTTACGTAGGTACCGTTAATGTTGAGCTTTGGTGTGGGGCTTTCGTCAAAACGGGCGAAGTATCTGCCAAGCATCATAAAGTCAGCACCCATAGCAAGTGCAAGTGTCATATGATAGTCGTGAACAATACCGCCGTCAGAGCAAATCGGAACATAAATGCCGGTTTCTTTGTAATATTCGTCACGGGCAGCAGCAACCTCAATAAGTGCCGTAGCCTGTCCGCGGCCGATACCCTTTGTTTCACGGGTGATACAGATTGAACCGCCACCGATACCAACCTTAATAAAGTCAGCGCCTGATTCTGCAAGGAAACGGAAACCGTCACGGTCAACAACATTACCTGCGCCAACCTTTACTGTGTCACCGTATTTTTCACGGATAAAGGCGATAGTGCGCTTCTGCCATTCTGTGTAACCCTCAGATGAGTCGATGCAAAGGACATCTGCACCTGCTTCAACAAGTGCGGGTACACGCTCCTCATAGTCACGTGTGTTGATACCTGCACCAACCATATAGCTCTTGTTGGCATCGAGAATCTCCTGGGGATTCTCCTTGTGCTGTGAGTAGTCCTTGCGGAATACAAAGTACATAAGCTTGCCATTGTTATCAATAATAGGGAGAGAGTTGAGCTTGTTTTCCCAGATAATATCGTTAGCCTCTTTAAGTGTTGTGCTTGCAGGTGCGGTAACGAGCTTTTCAAGGGGAGTCATAAACTCTGTAACCTTAAGGTCAAGGGGCATACGGCTGATACGGTAGTCGCGTGATGTAACCACACCAAGGAGCTTGCCTGTTGCTGTGCCATCATCGGTAACAGCCATAGTAGAGTGACCGAGGCTGTCATAAAGGTTAACAACATCGCCCAATGTGTTGTCGGGGCAAAGGTTTGAATCGCTGACAACAAAGCCTGCCTTGTAATTCTTTACACGTGCAACCATTGCCGCCTCATCCTCAATGGACTGTGAGCCATAGATAAAGGACATACCGCCCTCTTTTGCAAGTGCGATGGCAAGAGTGTCATTGGAAACGGACTGCATAATTGCCGATACCATAGGAATGTTGAGTGTAATGGGCGACTCTTCCTCGCCCTTTCTATATTTGCAGAGAGGTGTTCTCAGGTCAACATTGTTGGGAATGCAATCGGGACCTGTGTAACCGGGTATAAGTAAATATTCGCTGAATGTTCTTGATGGTTCTGTGCAATAATGAGCCATATCTATCTCTCCTCACAATAAAATTTTATTACCTTCCATTCTACTTTTTATTCTCTTGAAAGTCAACTATAAATTATGACGATTTATGAGTTTTTTTTTGAAGATAAATTATTGTAAAATGCCATATTGTATGATAATATTATTGAACAATTACGTTCCTGTCGGTGTTGGCAGGTCAGCAGTCTTGTGAGGTGGCTTATGGCACATTTTGAAATTGACTTTCACGATAAAAACAGTGAAAGATTTATGATAAGCGGTCGCATCAATCAGCTTATGCGTGACCTTTACGGTAAGTTTGTTGTTACAGACAGCATTGATACCGGCGATTTTTATTATCGTGACGGTCAGTATTCCTTTGATGATAAGGATAAGGGCGAATGGACTCCCTTTAAGGCAGGCTCGGATTTTTGGGGCTATAAGGAGTGCTATTGCTGGTTCAGGCAGACTGTCAAAATCCCCGAAGGTTTCAGTGGTCAGCACGTTATTTATAACCTTAAACCATATTATGGCGAGTGGAATCACGGCACAAATCCCCAATTTATTATTTACATTAACGGTAAGGTTGTTCAGGGTGGTGACAGTAACCATCAGTTTGTAACCGTAACTCCCTGTGCACAAGGCGGCGAGGAGCTGGAGATTTACATAAATGCCTATACCGACGACCACGATTACCGCGGTCAGGTACAGCTGAGCGCGCAGCTTCAGGTTTTTGATGATGTTGCGTATGGCATATATTATGATATTCTCACACCCCTTAAGGTAGCAAAGTACCATGGTGAGGACAGCGATGCCCGTGTTAATATCCTTAAAGCTCTCAATGAGGCTTGTAATATTCTGAATATTGATACAGATGACAGAGCAGTTTTCCACGAATCCGCCGTAAAAGCATCACAGTATCTTGATGAAAATCTTTACGGAAAATTTGAAGAGGCAACCTGTTGGAGTGTGGGTCATACTCACATAGATGTTGCCTGGTTATGGCGTATTCGTCAGTCACGCGAAAAAGCCTGTCGTTCATTTGCAACGGTGCTCAAGCTTATGGAGGAGTATCCGGAGTATAAGTTTATGTCGTCACAGGCACAGCTTTATGACTATGTTAAGCAGGATTATCCCGAGGTTTTCGAGGGTATCAAAAAAATGGTCAAAGAGGGCAGATGGGAGCCCGAGGGCAGTATGTGGGTTGAAGCAGATACCAATGTTGCCTCAGGCGAAGCTCTTGTAAGGCAGTTTATGGTGGGTAAACTCTTTTTCCGTGATGAGTTCGGGGTTGATAATAAAATTATGTGGCTTCCCGATGTTTTCGGATATTCTGCTGCCATACCTCAGCTTATCAAAAAAAGCGGTATGGAATACTTTATGACAACTAAAATTAGCTGGAATGAGTATAACAAATTCCCTTACGACACATTCAAGTGGCGCGGTATTGACGGTACCGAGGTGCTTTCACATTTTCCGCCCTCCTGTCACGCTACAGTTAATGAGCGCGAAAACTGGCAGACAACCTACAACTCAAAGCTCAGACCTCTTTATGTAATAGGCGGTTATAAACGCTATTCCCAAAAGGACCTGGGTAAGGATTTCCTTATGTCCTACGGCTTCGGTGATGGTGGTGGTGGTCCCACCCGTGAGATGCTGGAGTACGGCAGACGTATGAGCAAGGGTATTCAGGGTTGTCCTGTTGTAAAGCAGAGTACGTCATTGGATTTCTTCCGTCATCTTGATGAGCAGGTTTCGGATAATAAACGTCTTCCCACCTGGTGCGGTGAGCTTTACCTTGAATTCCACCGCGGTACACTCACAAGCCAGGCACGTAACAAAAAATATAACCGTAAGAGCGAGTGCCTTTACCACGATGTTGAAACACTTTCAGCAATTGCCAACAAGGAGTTTGGTTTTACTTATCCGAGGGAAAGGCTTCTTGAAAACTGGAAGCTTATACTTCTTAATCAGTTCCACGATATTTTGCCGGGCTCATCCATTATGCAGGTTTATGAGGACAGCAGGGATGATTACGAGTATGTCCTTAAAAACGGTAAGGAAATGCAGAGCGGTGCCGAGGAGGCTATTGTAAGCAATATTAACCTGGATAAAAGGAGTATTGTTATTTTCAACACTACAGGCTTTGACAGGTATGATGCTTGCGAGGTGAATGGAATTGAGGGCGTTTTTGCACTCTTCGACAGAGAGGGCAGGGAGATTCCCTATCAGCGCACATTTGACGGTAAAATTGTTTTCACAACAAAGGTTCCTGCAAAGGGCTATACCACTCTTGAAATCCGTGCTTGTGAACCTCAGAGGTGTGAAGATATCAAGGCGGATATTTCCTGTGCACAGACCCCCTTCTTTGATGTTAAGTTTAATGCAGAGGGGAATATAAGCAGTCTTATCCACAGGGAGAGTGGCAGAAGTGTCGCCCCTGAAGGTTGCACATTGGGTAAGGTTACTGCGTATCAGGACAGACCTCATAACCATGAGGCGTGGGATGTTAAATGCTATTTTGAGGAGGTTTCCTGGGATTTTGACTTTAAGAGTGCACAGCTTATAGAAAAGGGTGCGGTCCGTGTAGTTTACAAGGTGGACAGAACCTTCCGTAACTCTACTTTTACAGAGTATTACAAGATTTATAAGGATTTACAGCGTATAGATGTTGATTATGAGTCTGATTGGCACGAAAACCATGTTGTGCTTAAAGCGGATTACCCTGTAGATGTAAATACAGTAAAGGCTACATTTGATATTCAGTTTGGTAATATTGAACGCTCCACTACTACAAATACAACCTGGGAGTTTGCCCAGTTTGAAGAGTCAATGCACAAATGGGTTGACCTTTCGGATAATGGCTTCGGTTTATCTGTTCTTAATGATTGTAAGTACGGATGCGATGCTAAAAACGGTCATATAAGACCCACACTCTTCAGGTGTGCAACAAGCCCCAACACTATACAGGACAGGGAGCATCACTCCTTCACATTTTCAATTTATCCTCACAGCGGTAAGGTATGTGATAGCGATGTTGTACAGGAAAGCTTTAATGTAAACTACCCCCTTAAAGCTATTGTGTGTGAGGCTCACACGGGTAATCTCCCCGAGGAATACTCACTTGTAAAATGTGATAAATCCAATATTGTTATTGAAACAGTTAAGGTTGCCGAGGACAGCAATGCTCTTATTGTACGTGCATACGAAACATGGAACACAAAAACTCCTGCAAGCCTTACATTTAATGCACCTGTGAAAAATGCAACTGAATGTAACCTTATGGAGGAGCAGGACGAGGCGGTTGAATTTGAAGGCAACACATTGAAAGCAACATTCAAGCCTTTTGAAATTAAAACATTTAAACTTGAATTTTAAGACGGTACCGTGGTTGTGCCGTCGGAAGGAAAGCTATGAATTACAGTTTTTTTGCGATGGTATCGCGTATGAAGTATATTGACCGTTGGGCGCTGATGCGCAATACGGAGAGTGAAAGCCTTGACAGACATTCCAAGGAGGTTGCGGTTATTGCTCACGCTCTTGCAGTTATAGGCAACAAGCGCTTCGGTAAGGCTTATAACCCTGACCGTGCCGCGGTTCTTGGGCTTTACCACGATGCACACGAAATAATAACAGGTGATATGCCCACCCCCGTTAAATACCAGAATGATGATATTTTGTGTGCCTTCAAGGCGGTAGAGGACTCTGCCAACGAAAAATTGCTTATGAAGCTGCCTGAGGATCTGCGGGATGCCTTTTCTCCGTTGCTTGCAGGTGATGGAGATGCGGATTTGGCACCGCTTGTAAAGGTGGCAGACAAACTCAGTGCACTCATAAAATGTATTGAGGAGCGCAAGGCAGGTAATACAGAATTCCGCGAGGCGGAGGCGGCAACACGTAAACGCATTGTAGAATCGGGTGTGCCTGAGGCGGATGTGTTTATGGAAGAGTTTTTACCCTCGTATGAGCTTACCCTTGATATGCTTTGATGTGAAATGCACCGATTTCAGCTTCAACTGAAATCTGTGCTTCTATTTATCCCATTTGAACAGTAAAATTCCGCCTATGGCAACTGCTACCCCTAACAGCTTGCGCCATTGAAAATCAACCTTATCTACACCGAAAAGTCCGAAAAGCTCAATAAGGTATGCCACAATAAGCTGGGCTGTTACAATAATCATAACTGCCTGTGCAGGACCTAATCCCGACATACTTTTAATTACGGTATAGGTGATCAGTGCACCAATAATACCGCCCAGGAGCATATATTTGTTGTCTATTTTAAAAAGTGCTCCTACGGTGCTTTCCCGACCTGTATAAAACCAGGCGCCAAGGCAGAATAAAAATGCTGTCAGTTGTACAAAGCCTGCCGATAGCCACACAGAGGTCTGCTTTGTTACACCCTCGTTAAACACACCCTGCACACTCATCAATGCACCTGAAATAATAGCGGTAATAATTGAAATCATAAAATCACTCCGCTAATAGTATAACCAAAAAATTAAAATACAGAGCACATTTTGCAAAGAGGCTATTTCTTCGTTTTTATATAAAAATGATGATTTGAAGTATATATGGCTTATTTGTCGAAAGGAGGGAATATCTTATTCGGCAGGTAAAGTGATATTGTATACTATCGCTTGCCAAAGGCGAAAATAACAGCGGCACCTTCCTTATGGAGGGTGCCGCCAAGCTGTATTTTGATTTTTTAGGTTAATTCATCATAAAGTCCCAGAAGCTCTTGAAGAATTCCAGCATCATTTTCATTACATTCAAAAAGCTTGTTTGTTGTGTTGCGTCCTTTATGGATTCCTGCAAGGGAGTACCTTCCCTGGCAACACGACTGAAGGTCTGATTGACAATATCATTCTGCATAAACTGCGGATATCTGGAATCCTCGTGTACTGTCATCTGGTGCTCGCTTTGGAACATTACCTTGTACATTTCTCCGTGGCCGTCGTGGGTTGTGCTGTGTAGCATATCCTTAATAAACCATGTGCATTCAGGTAAAATGCAGGTTGAAGCATCAATTCTTCTGTCGGGGGAGATGTAGTTTACTTCGTTTTTGTAAAGTGCCTGTTGATAATCCTCCGGCAGCTGTTCATCAATGTATGAACAGGTTGCACCGCATGATGCGTATGTAGTGTCAACAGTACCGTCAGATGTGTTTCTGTATGCAGTAACTAAAGGTGTTCTCTGAACATTATAACCTGCTACAATATAAATTGTGGTTCCTTGTGCCTGGGCACCTAACAGGAGTTCATCTGCCTTTTGCTGAACCTCGTAATGGTAGTAGTCAATTTTTTCAATTACGCCTGCCTGAGTATCGGGATCAAGCTGCATAAACTCTTTTGCACTCTCGTAGTATTCGTGGGGTACAAAGCTCCAGATTCCTGCCATATTGCCGAAAATGGGAATCAATGCCTCGGCAAAAACTCTGTCTTTAAGGTTGAGAACAAGCTTATCCGCAATATCAACAAGTCCTAACCATACACCGCCTGCATCAAGCATTTCTACAAGTGTATACAGTATTCCGGGTATTACGGCACCATCCATTGAGGGAAGAGCGTCTTTAGCGTAGTTTACAAGTGCATCCTTGTTTATTTCAACCTTGCCGTTGTACAGCTCGCCGGCAACTGCAGTACCCTGTATGGGGCAGCATTGGAAAATAATAGTTTCAATATCTGCAGAACCATAGAGTCTGAGGTAAGACATTGTAACCACGCCACCCATTGAGGACGCACGGAATCTTACTGTATTGTGCTTGGTGAGGGCTTTTACTTCCTCAACAAAAACCCTGAGCTTGCGGGCATTTTCAACAGGGTCAAGGCGGAAGTCGTAGCCAAAGTAGTAACTGTGGTCAATGCCGTGGGGTGTGTCTGCATCGGGATGGAATTCCTCCGATGTAACACGCTCGTGGGAGTTGCCGTTTCCATCAAGTGCAAGCATACCGAAGGAGGCGTTCACACAGTCTATAAGAACATCGCCGAAAGCATCATAATCCTTGTTGCTTAAAAGCTCTGCTGCAGCAGGAACAAGGGGAGCAAAGTCGTTTAAAATGTCAGTTGTTTCAGGTCGGAAGAGTGTGCGCTCGTTCTCTGTGCCTGCATCCAGAAAAACATATCCGCTGCCCAGTGCTGCAACATAGATTACAGGTGTATCACCGCAGGTGCAACTGTCATCTGCGGCAAAGCAGGGAATAACCCCGATTGCGATTATGGTAATTGCCAGAATAACTGACAGTAATTTTTTCATGAAATTACCTCCATATATAAAAATTTGTTAATAATATATTAACATATATACTACACCCTTTGGTAGTGTGCATTTTTTACAAATTTGCTTTGTGTGATTTTAGCAAAACAACCATTATGCTTGTATTGTTTACGGCGATAAACTGTGGTAAAATAAGGTATATTCAATTTGGAGGCTGACTATGTCGTACAATTCGTTTGCAAGCTTTTATGATGAGCTTACTTTTAACGTGGATTACAAAAAAAGGGCAGAATATGTAGGTGCCATTTTACAGCGTTACGGCATAGAGGATGGTTTGCTTCTGGACCTTGCCTGCGGAACAGGCTCAATGGCAATAGAGTTTTCAAAAATGGGGTATGAGGTAATTGCAACAGATGCCTCTGCCGATATGCTTATGGAGGCGCAGAACAAGGCCTTTGACGAGGGCTGTAACATAATGTTTCTGTGTCAGCGTATGGAGCAAACCGACCTTTACGGAACAGTCAGGGCGATTGTGTGTGCCCTGGACAGTCTTAACCATTTGCCGGATGTCGAAGCACTCAGGCAAACATTCGGAAGGCTCCGGAATTTTATTGATGATGGCGGTATAATGGTGTTTGATGTAAATACCACATATAAGCACCGAAAGGTCTTAGGCAACAATACTTTCGTGTATGATGAAAAAAATGTTTTCTGTGTGTGGCAGAACCGACTTTTGTCTGATGAAAAAACAGTAAATATCAACCTGGATTTCTTTTATAAAAACGGCGAATTGTATGAGCGTTTTACAGAGAATTTCAACGAAACAGCTTTTACCGACGGGGAAATTACCTCTGCGGTTGAGATTAACGGCTTTAAGGTTTTGGAACGCTTGGGGGAGCTTACTGACAAAAGCCCCACAGCGGATACCGAGCGCGTTTATTATGTTGTAAGGAGAGAGTATTGATGGACGATTTAATGTATTTGAAAAGCGGTACAGATATCCGCGGTACTGCTGTAGAAAAGGACGGTAAGGCAGTTGACCTTACGGATAGACGTATAGAGTGCATAGTAAATTCATTTGTTGTTTTTTTGAAAAACAAGCTCAATAAAACAGATTTGAAAATTGCCGTGGGTTATGATTCCCGAGTTTCATCATCACGTATTGCAGATGCGGTCTGCCGTACTCTTCTCAGCCTTGGTGTTGCCACATATTCCTGCGGTATTTCATCCACTCCGTCAATGTTTATGTCCATTGTAAATTTTGATATGGATGCCTCTGTGGAAATTACTGCAAGTCATTTGCCTATGGAAATGAACGGACTAAAGTTTTTCACCCGTCAGGGGGGCTTTTCCGGTGATGATATTAAGGCGATACTGAAATATGCACAGGAAAATCCTTATACAGCAAAAGCTGTTTCAGGTCAGACGGAACCACTTGCTAATATGGCAAAATACTGTAATGACCTTTGCGAAATGATAAAAAAAGGTGTTAATGCAGAAAATTATGAAAAGCCCTTGCAGGGACTGAAAATTGTAGTTGATGCAGGTAATGGAGTTGGTGCATTTTACGCTCACGAGGTGCTTGCAGTCCTGGGCGCAGATATTGAAGGTAGCCGTTATCTTGACCCTGACGGCACATTCCCTAACCATATACCCAACCCGGAAAATAAGGTGGCGATGCAGAGTATATGCGAGGCTGTGCGTGAGTCGGGCGCAGATTTGGGCGTAATTTTTGATACGGATTGTGACAGAGCCGCCTGTGTTGATGAAACTGCCGCAGAAATTAATCGTAACAAGCTGGTGGCGTTGGCATCATTTATTGCCCTTAAGGATAAAAGGGGCGGTGTGATTGTTACAGACAGCGTAACCTCCGACGGACTGAATGAATATATTGAAAATACTCTTGGCGGAGTACACCATCGCTTTAAGCGCGGATATAAAAATGTAATTGATGAGGCAATACGCATTGAAGGCGAAGAGGGCAGGTGGGCACCTCTTGCTATTGAAACCTCGGGTCACGCCGCGTTTAAGGAGAATTATTACCTTGATGACGGTGCATATCTGATAACACGCATCATTATTGAAGCGGCATCACTGAAAAAACAGGGTAAAACAATCGGTTCTGTTATTGAAGGTATGAAAATCCCCCTTGAAGAGAGGGAAACCCGCTTTACTATTAATCTTAAGGATTTCCGCGACTACGGAATGGGTGTTATCGGAGATTTCAAAGCCCTCGCGGAAAATACAGCAGGTCTCACGGTAGCCCCTGTAAATTATGAGGGTGTTCGCATCAGCTTTGATAAGGACTGCGGTGACGGATGGCAGCTTTTAAGAATGAGCGTCCACGAACCTATTCTTGTGCTCAATTGCGAAAGCAATAAAAAAGGCGGAGTTGAGCAGATGATGCGTTTCTTCAAAGGCTTTATTACACAGTATGATAAGCTTGATTTGTCAAGGTTATAAAGCGAAAAGCAGATTGCATGTGCAATCTGCTTTTTCTTTATTCATCCACATCAGTGAATTCAACCTCTTGGTATCCGTCATCGGGATTGATTTGAATATCCCATTCCTTAAGTCTTTTCTGTGCATAAAATCTTGCGGCTACCATAAAGATGCCTGTTACAAAAAGAGCAATACCCGAAATAGTTATTGCCGCTTCTGCCAGAATCATAGGTGAGTTTATAACAACAAGTCCTATTACTACTGTAATTACAGAAACTATCTTGCTCCATAAAGAGAGCTTGCCTTTAGTGAAAAATGAAACTATTCCGTATATAAGCACGCATATACCCACAATTATCGGGAATACCGAAAGCAGAGGCTTAGGGTGAACCATGAGCACAACTGCAATACAGAGCGTTACCGCAAAGGATATAAGGTCAGTTGGGCGCGGCTCATTTGCCTTATGACTCTTAAGGTAGTCATACAGCTTGCCGGCTGACCTTAACGCAACAACAATACCGCCGCAGAAGCACACTATATTTAAAGATGTTTGCGGTGCTATTATCAGCACAAGACCCACTAAGGCAACAGCACATCCTGTTAACACGGGAATCAACGGGAAGGGAATTTTATTTAATAATTCTTTCATTTTACTTCACTTTCGCTTTGCATTTGTATTTCTTTGATTTTTGCTGTTATTTCTTCCATATATGCACCGTGGAGCTTGAACTTAAAGGTGAATATTATAAGAGAAAGTATAAATAAAACAATGGGTGCACCAAGCATCATAAAGCTTATTGCAGATTTAACACCGTCGGTGTTTGCTGCGTGTAGGGTTTCATCATATTTTGAAATCTCAAGACCGGAGAAAAGTATGATTGTCTGAATGGTGTATGCCATTTTCTGCAAAAATCCCTTCATTGAGAAGGTTATGGACTCTGAACGGAAGCCTTGCTTTACATGACCGTAGTCAACAATATCTGCAAGGAAAACTGTTTGTGAAACAAACATAGATGCTACACCGATAGATGCAATTATATAACTTAAGTTCATTGCCATAAGCCTGGGCTCTGAGAATGCACTTGCAAAGAATGTTGTGCCCGAGAAGCCGACGATTGCCATAATGAGGGAGAATTGGTATGTTCTGCGACGGCTTGTGAACTTTGTCATAACGGGTACTACAGCAAGACCGAGTACGGAGCCGATGGCACCTATTGTGTTAAATGCACTTTGTGCAGATGGGTCACCGATAACAACATCAAAATAATATGCACCCACGCCTGATATCATATACCATCCGGCATTTGAAAGCATTGCAAATAACATAAATACGAGTAATTGGTCGTTGTTTTTTGCAATCTGAAACATCTTTTTGAATGAGAATTTTTCAGCGGCAGGGGGTACTATATGGGTTTCCCTTGTTGTTGCCATTGAAATTGATGAGAACATTACAAGACCAACGGCACATATAATAGCCCATATACTGAAGCCTCTTGCATCCCATATCTTTTCACCATTTGCACCTGTCGTAATACTGAGAAGCGGAAGAATTACGGGTGTGAGTATGGATATTATTCCCTGACCGAGCCCCGAAAATGCACGGGCAATTGTTGCGATGATGTTTCTTTCTCCCGGATCACTTGTGAATGATGGAACCATTGACCAGTAGGGAATATCTGCCATTGTGTTTGTCATACCCCACAGTACATAGAGAACGGCAACGTATATGTAAAGGGGGATTCCGCCCAACTGAAAGCCCGGGTTTGTAAACATCAGGGACAAAACAAGGGCGTTACAGCAGGAACCGATAATAACCCATGGACGGTATTTGCCGAATTTTGTGTTTGTGTTATCAACAATTGTTCCCATCATAGGGTCGTTGATTCCGTCCCATATACGGGCAATAGGTGTGAGGAATAAAAGGAATTTTTTATTAAGACGCAAAATATCCGTAAGGTATTTTGCAAGGTACGAATAAAACATACCATAGCTCAGGTCAAGACCTATTGCACCCACACCATATGTAAATTTACTTTTTAGTGATTTCTTTTTTTCTTTCATACCAAAACCCCGTTATCAGATTTTAACAGGCTTAATAATAAAGCCGAAGTCAACTTGTTTTTCATCAAAACGACGGTTGTTTTCATCGTTATCAAGCTGTGAATCTTCACTGATTGCATTGAATCTGCCGTCAATGTTGAGTATTGTGCGCGGTTCGTTTTTGAGTTCAAAATCATGCTTGACCTCAGTTAACTGTTCGGCAGAAATGTGGGATGCGTGGAATGAAAATTCCTTTGTGGAGTCTGTACCTGTTACGAACAAGCCGTAGCCCGACTCTTTACCGACAGCAACACGACGTGTTTTAAAGTGGTTGGAGTTTTCCTGGGGGCGTACATAGTGTACAAAGTCATCGGAAACATTCTTTGTGTATTCGCCGTAGCGTGCCGCCTTGTATCTGTCGGGGTAGGTTTCTGTTTCACCCAGACCGAAATATGTAACCTTTTCGTTATCCTCGGGTAAAATGATTTCAAGACCCAATCGTGGCAGGAGTGGTGCAGTTTCACGGATGTCACCCTTGATATCGACCGTAACAGAGCCATCACCTGAGAAGGTGTAATTAACATCCATTTTTATTATCGGCGGGTTAGCCGCGCCGCCCAGAGCAATTTTAGTTTCAATAACAACTTTTCCGTCAGCTTCTGTTACAGCTGATGAATATGTTTTTTGGTAAATGTGGTGAAGATGGTTCATATACCAATCATTTTTAGAGCCCTCATTGTAGGTGGGGGCGTGCCACATTTTGAATTTTACAGGCTCTGTGATAATATCTGCACCGTTTTTCCTGATTGCAGTTATTCTGCCGTAGGTTTTATCAAACACATACTCTGTGTCTCCTGCGGCGATATGTGCGTAGCGGTCTGTAAGTGTAAGTGTAATCGGACTTTCTTCCTTTTCGGCAACTGCCTGTGCGCAGTCAATTTCAAACTGTAAAAAACCTACCTCATAGCCCTTTTCTGCCCAGAGCGTTTCTGCTTTCTGATGGATTGTTGCTGTTAAGAAGCAATCTCCATTAAAGTTAAATTCACTTGGGTTAAACAGCTTGAAATCTGCACTTTCCTGTGGTTTTATGTCAAGTGATTCAATTTCACCTCGTGCTAATTCCTTGCCGTTTTGTGAAAGAACCCATACAAGGGAAAGATCGCTCATATCCTCAAAGTAGCGTACACTCTTAACAGTAAGTATACCGTCCTTGAAGCTTCCGCGGAATGGCTCGTAAACCTTTTTCATATCAAAGTAACCGGGACGTTCTTTTCTGTCAGCAAAAACAAGACCGTCAATACAGCAAATTGAGTTGTTGGGGAAATCACCGAAATCACCGCCGTAGTAGTAACGCGGATTACCGTTTTCATCGGGCACGTTTATGGCGTGGTCACACCACTCCCATATACAACCTCCGCAGAAGTTGTCGTATTTATCAACCAATTCCCAGAAATCATAAACATCGCCCGTTGTCATTGAGCAGACGTATTCGCACATATAAAATGGCTTGTTATATTCGGGATTGTTAAGGTAGTCGATAGTGTATTGGTAGGAAGGATACATACGGCTCTCTACATCGGAAATATCAGCAAAGCACTCTCCCTCAGGCACAGCCTTGAATTCAAGGTGGGCGTTTTCGTAATGCACAAGTGCTTTCGGGTCACGTGCTTTGATATATTCACGCATTGCACGGTGGTTTACACCGCAACCGCTTTCGTTACCAAGACTCCACATAATAACGGAACCGTGGTTTTTATCGCGCTCGTAGAGTCGTGCGGCACGGTCAACATAAGCCTCTTTCCATTCGGGTACTGTGGAAAGCATTGACCAACGCATCCAATCCCAGTCTGCATCTGTGTTGAAGCCCATACCGTGTGTTTCAATATCTGCCTCATCAATAAAATACATACCCAAAGCCTCTGCCAGATCATAAAAACGAGGGTCGTTGGGATAGTGGGATGTGCGTATTGCATTTACATTTGCACGCTTCATCATCAAAAGGTCACGCTTCATATGGTCAAGGTCAACAGCGTAGCCTGTGTCCGGTGAGGAGTCGTGACGGTTTATACCGCACAGTTTAAGTGCCTTACCGTTTATAAGGAGCTTTTTGTCCTTGATTTCAATTTTGCGTAATGCTAATTGGAAGGGGATGATTTCGTCTTCAACTGTAAGGAAAAGGGTATAAACATACGGCTTTTCATTGTTCCACAACAGCGGATTATCAATGTCAATTTTAAATTCGGGTGAGTTGCTTTCACCCTGTTTTATAACAGAGCCGTCGGGGGCGACTATTCCGTAGTAAACCTCAGAGGGGGCTGTGAGCGAGCAGTTTACATTAAGAGTGCAAAGAGAATAATCCTCTGCAATTTCCTGCCTTATCTGTACATCTTCAATGCGTACCTTGTTACGGGAGAGAATGTAAACCTCCCTGAAAATACCTGAAAGACGGAAATAGTCCTGGTCTTCAAGGTATGAGCCGTCGCACCATTTCACAACAAGCACGCAAAGACGGTTTTTGCCTTCCTTAAGATAAGGTGAAATGTTGAATTCGCTTGTGCAATGGCTGACCTGACTGTAGCCTGCGAACTGACCGTTCACCCACAGGTAAAAACAGGACGAAACACCTTCAAATGTAAGTATGCTGTCCCTCTCAAGCATTTCTGCAGAAACCTCAAAGTCCCTTATGTGGAATGCGCAGGGATTGTCCTCAGGCACGTGCGGAGGGTCAACTGAGAATGGGTACATCAGGTTAGAATACAGGGGGACGCCGGTTACGCCTGCATCCTTGTACAACTGAAAGCATCCCGGTACAGTTACCTTTGGCAGTGAAGATGCGTCATAATCCTCAGCGTAAAGGCTTTCGTCAATGTCCTCAAAGGAGCTGAAAAATTTAAAACTCCAGTTACCAC
>JAZULH010000078.1:0-13187 GCA_045602985.1 Acutalibacteraceae bacterium
CGCACTGTCACTCTCCTTGTTTTAAAAATAAACCTACACTTTAATATAACTGCATAAAACCTTGTACCGTTCAAAAAGTCGTGGGGGACAGTCCAACCTCCAAGAACCCAATTTATATCAAAGTCAAGGGGTGAATAGCCCTCATCAACAAATAAAAGAGATGCGCCCTTTGTCATAATAAGGGTTTTGTTGCTCTCGTCGGAATAAATCGGTTCACCGTCAAAATTAAAGGAGTGTGAATAAACTTCACCAAGTGTAACTGTATTGCCGTCAAATGTATAATCGGCAACACCAACACAAATACCCTCCAATAAATTAAATGTCAGGTATACTTTGCCGTCTCTGAACTCAACCTTGCTGTATCCGCTGATGTTGCCCTCGTGGTAATAGCTTTTAACCTGTCCCTCTGCAACAAGTGTGGGGGTGGCGCTTTCTGTGCTAACAGCAACAGATTCAACAACTGTCAAGGTTTCGCTTGCATCAATTGTTTCAGCATCAACAATAGTTGTTGCTTCGTTTTTGAAAGTGAATTTGCTTATTAATCCAACCAGAACGATAATAACAGTAAGCAGGACAGCTATTACTGCAATAAGGATTATAACAAAAGGTTTTTGGGATTTTTGCTTTTGGTTAGAGTTTGCAGCTCCGTTTATTACAGCTTCCGCTTTGTTTGGTGATGTAAGTGGGGTACCGCAAGAAGGACAGAAGTTGAGATTATCTTCGTTCTGCCTTCCGCAGGATGGACAATACTTCATAAAAATCACTCCTTTTTCAAAATTATACAGCATTCAGGCAATTTTTGTCAATGTACAGATAATTTTAGGTTTTTATTTATCTTTTTATATAATAAAATCGAATGTGTAGTCAATATATTTGTTCCTTTTATCGGTTGACAACATATTTTCAGTATGATATATTTATAACAACCGATAGAGGTGCATTTTGTTATCAGTATCCGCAATGCTAAGGTTTGCCACAACTGTTGCGGTGAAAGGAACAGGTGCCGAAGACGGCTTACGGTAAAAAGTCGATCTGGCAGTACGGAATAATATCTTTACTGTTGTCACCCTTTGGGTGGAGAGCTATCTTGCATGATTTTATACCAATAGTGTATTTTTGTGTGGATAGTTGCTTTTCGGCAGCTATTATTTTTTTGAGAAATCAAAAGGAGATTACTACAATGAAAAAGACAGTTTTCACAGGTGTAGGTACAGCTATTGTTACCCCAATGAATGCCAATGGCGTTGATTATGATGCTTTTGCAAAGCTTATTGAATGGCAGATTGAAGAGGGAATAAATGCTCTTGTTGTTGCAGGTACCAGCGGTGAGGGCTCCACCCTTACAGATGCAGAGCATAAAGAGGTTCTCCGTTTTGCAATGGAAAAGGTTAACGGCAGAGTACCCGTTATTGCAGGTACAGGCTCTAACGATACTGCATATGCTATTGAACTGACAAAGTTTGCTTGCGAAATCGGTTGTGATGCAATGCTCCTCGTTACACCTTACTATAACAAGGCAACTCAGCGTGGTCTTATTGAGTCATTTACTGCTATTGCAGATATCTCAACAAAGCCTTGTATTCTTTATAATGTTCCTACAAGAACAGGTTGTAATCTTACACCTCAGTCTTGCGCAATTCTTGCTAAGCACGAGAATATTGTCGGCATAAAAGAAGCAAGCGGTAATATTTCACAGATTGCTGAAATTGCAGCACTTACCAAGGGTGAGTTCGATATTTATTCAGGTAATGATGACCAGATTGTACCGCTTATGGCTTTAGGCGGAAAGGGCGTTATTTCTGTTGTATCAAACATCCTTCCCAAAAAGACTGTTGAAATTTGCGACAGATTTTTTGCAGGCGATGTTAAGGGAAGCTGTGATCTTCAGCTTGAGCTTCTTCCGCTTATCAATTCTCTTTTCTGCGAGGTTAACCCCATTCCTGTTAAGGCTGCAACAGCCGCTATGGGCTTTGGCGAAAACTATGTTCGTCTTCCTCTTACAACAATGGAGCCGGAAAACGAGGCAAAAATGCGTCAGCTTATGAGAGAACAGGGTCTTAACGTTTAATATTGAAAAAGGTTTTTGTATGATTTGTTCTAATCTTGAAATAAAAAACAACGTGCTTTACTTCGGAGGCAGAAGTACTGTTGAGCTTGCGGCAAAGTACGGCTCACCCATCTATGTTATGGATGAGGCTACCATCCGCAGGAATTGTCGTACTTATGTTGAGGCAATGCACAAATACTTTGGCGACAATGCCAAACCATTCTATGCAAGCAAGGCGTGCTCTTTCAAAAGGATGTATAATATTGTTGAATCTGAGGGTATGTGTGCCGATGTTGTCTCTTTGGGTGAAATATACACTGCAAAGACTGCGGGTTTCAATATGTCAAACCTTTGCTTTCACTCAAACGGCAAAACAGATTATGATGTTGAATATGCCATTAATTGTGGAATAGGTTCATTTGTTGTTGATAACCGCGAAGAGCTTGATGCTATTGACAGAATTGCAGGCGAGCACGGCATAAAGCAAAAAATACTTTTCCGTGTTACTCCGGGTATTGATACTCATACATATGAGGCGGTCAATACCGGTAAGGTGGATTCCAAATTCGGTTTCCCTATTGAAACAGGCGCCGCTATGGAGATTTCACGTTACGCCCTTACAAAGGAAAATGTAATCCTTCAGGGCTTTCATTGTCACGTTGGTTCACAGCTTTTTGAGTCAAGCGTTTTTGTTCGCTCGGCAGAAATTATGCTCAGATTTATTGCAGATGTTAAAGCGCAAACAGGCTTTGAAGCAAGGGTTCTTGATTTGGGCGGAGGTTACGGTGTAAGATATACAGATGCAGACCCCGTTATTGATATTGAGGATAATATCCGACAGGTTGCGGAGTATGTTAAAGCCACTTGTACCGAATTAGGAATTGCTGTCCCGGAGGTTCATATGGAGCCCGGTAGGAGTATTGTAGCTGATGCAGGAATCACACTGTATACTGTTTCAAATGTAAAGGTTATTGAGGGCTATAAAAATTACGTTGCAGTTGACGGTGGTATGACAGATAATCCCCGTTATGCTCTTTACGATTCAAAGTATACTGTAGTTGCCGCAAGCAAAGCGGACGAAGAGACCTCTTTTAAGTGCGATCTTGTGGGCAGGTGCTGTGAAAGCGGCGATATTATTCAGCCCGGTATACATCTTCCCGAGACAATCGGCAGAGGTGATTTGGTTGCTGTGCTTACGACGGGCGCCTACAATTACTCAATGTCATCGAATTATAACAGAATCCCTCGTTTACCTGTCATAATGGTTAACGGCAATGACGATTACGTTGCAGTAAAAGGTGAAACCCTTGAGGATATAATCAGAAACGATGTATAAAAAAATCCACTCTTTAGAGTGGATTTTTTTGTTGTATTGGTACATATTATACCAATATAATATAAAGAAACTCTATTATATCTACTTTTTCTCTGCAATAAATGCTCTGAATAAGGGCAGACAAGCATCAAAAAAAGCTTTGTAGCTTTCGCAATAATTTTTGTCTTCTTTGTTTCGCTTGCAACCCCCTGCGCGACAAATGGGATAATACTTGCAGCTTTTACATTCATCCGGGTGGCAGAGGCTTTCTTTTAAGAATTTTATTGCTTTTTCGCAGTGAGCAAGTGTATCAAAGTCTTCTTTTTCATCATTAATATTTCCGAGTAACCATTCGTCTGTACAGTAAAAGTCACAGGGGTAAATATTTCCGTTACCTTCGGCAACGAACTGGTGTGTGCAGTGTCCGCACATACCACATTGCTCCGTGGGATTACCAAGGTACAGATGAACAAGATTGTCAAAGTACCGTATGCTTGTGTATTCATCTCTGACATAGTCTTTAACATAAGCGTTAAAGCCGTGAATGAGAAAGTGCTTATACTGTTCAACAGTCATATAAAGCTCACTTTCCGTGTCATCTCCGAAGGGGCGCAGACAAGGTATAAATTGCAGGTATTTAAATCCGCGTTTTTTGAAATGCTCGAGAATTTCATCAATGTTTTCGGCGCATTTCCCTGTTAATACAGTCAGTATATTAAAATCTACTTGATACTTTGTAAGGATATCTGCTGCCTTAATAATTTTATAATATGAATTACCGCCTTTTTCATCAATGCGGAAGGTGTTGTTATTAAAATTTCCGTCAAGACTTAATCCTATAAGGAAGCTGTTTCTTTTAAAGAAAAGTGCCCAGTTTGAATCAATTAAAGTGCCGTTAGTCTGTAAGCCGTAGTATATTTTACTGCCCTTAACATTGAGTTCTCTAACTTTTTTTATAAAAAATCTAAAAAAATCAATACCGCGTAGAGTGGGTTCACCACCCTGGAATGCAAATGCAATGCTTTCACCATCAGCAAACTCAATTGCTTTTTTTATTAAATTTTCTGCGGTTTCTTCACTCATCATACCAAAGCTTTTAATATCGCGATGGTCTGTGACGTCGTGGTAAAAGCAATATTTACACCTCATATTACACAATGAAGAAGCAGGTTTGATCATAATAGAAAGTGGTGGCATAATTGATTCATTCCTTTTAATATAGCCTCGGGGATAAATCCGAGGCTATATCTGTGTTTATTTATAATATTCTTGATTGATACCGCGTCTGTTATCTTTGAAGTCCTTCATTATTCCATCCATTTTTTCGTTCATTGATTCAGCAATTGTGGGGTACATATTTGCTCGGTTAAGGTTTTCACCCACATCATCTGTAAGTATATGCAGCCAGTTTTTGCGGAATTTATCAAAGAATGCTGAATTGTCATTCTGAATGTTTCTGAAATATTTAAAGGTGATGTATTTATTTTTTTTCAGTACAGGGTAAGTATAGCTTTTATACTCGTCTGTTTTAAGAATATCAGCTGTGGGTACGGTGTATTGAATCGCCTTCAGTTTTTCACGCTTCATATGAAGAATAGGGTTGTTCTCAGTGTGTATAACGGTATCATTTTTAAGTAGGTTCACTAAAGAAACACCGTCAATTTCGCGGTCAAAGGGAAGATAGCTTTTATCCTTTCCACCGTTACCTGTAATACCGCACAGCTCAACCAGCGTTGGCATCATATCAACAAGTGTTGCACTTTGTGACCTTGTTTCGCCTGCTTTCCACAGGTCATTATTATTTCCCCAACGTATCATAAAGGGCACCTTTTGTCCTGCCTCATAAGCTGTGTATTTACCGCCTCTTAGTTCACCTGCGGAGCCTTCGAGTGCAGGACCGTTATCACTTGTGAAAACTATGATAGTATCGTCCATAACACCTAACTTTTCAAGAGTGTTGAAAAGCTGTCCGAGGTAGTAGTCAAATTCTGTTAAGCAGTCTGCGTATGTGCCCATACCTGTTTCGCCGTCAAATTCATCACCAACAAACAGGGGGGCGTGGGGCCACGGTGTAGCGTAATAAGCAAAGAAGGGTTCGTCACTATTTTTTACTTGAGTTGTAATCCAGTAGGTAATTTCCTCGTGAATCCACTTTGTCATTTCACCCTGTGCTTTTTTTCCGTTTTCGTCTTTAAGGTCATTGATACCGCGAACAATTTTGTATTCACCGTCAGCCTCTGATACGTGGTAGAAGGGTGTCATATCGTTAACGTGGTGACTGCCGTAGAAATAATCAAAGCCTTGGTTTGTAGGTAGATATTCTCCATAGTCACCAAGGTGCCATTTACCAAATGCACCTGTATTATAGCCTGCTTCCTTGAAAATCTCGGCAATTGTTATTTCGTCGCCTAACATACCATCACAGTTATTACCCATTTCAATAGAGTTAAATATTCTTGTCTGTGCAAGGGGCACAAGAGTGTCAACAGTTGGGTAAATAACATTGTCAGCATATCCTCTGAACGGGTATCTGCCTGTCATAAGGGCAAACCTTGCAGGGGAGCATACCGAATAGCTGGAGTAGAAGTTATCAAAATTTAGTCCCTCTTCACCAATTCTGTCCATATTAGGTGTTTCAAAGATGGAGCCATTTAACGATGTGTCAGCATATCCCATATCGTCCATCAGTATAAACAAAACATTGGGACTTCCTTTTTTTACATTATCAACACCGTCAAGGTAGTCGTCGTGACCGTCCCAGAGCCTTGTAACATTTGGCTCTGAGCGAAGATTCATTGTCAGTACATAAAACACTGTTGTGCCTGCAAGTACAAGGCTTAATGCCGATGTGAGGATTGTATGTAAGGTTTTTTTATTGAATATCTTTTTAGCAACAAAAACAAGGAGAAATATTGCAACAATACAGGGGAGTAATAGTAAGAGTCCTCCTGCAAGTCTTGTTAAAAAATTGCCTTCACCTGCAAACAAAGGATGCATAGCCGATGACCAGCCTGCCTTACCTGATGTGAAAGCACCCCAACCTGCATCAGCACCCCAAATAAAGTAGTAAAGGAATATTCCTACAGCAGATGCAGAGTAGCCTGCAACAAACCATTTATACACCTTTTTGCATGCAACAACCCCAATGATTATAAGGGCAGACACAATGCACATAAATGCAACATTGATAACCGCAACAAGGTTAAGTCGGGTTATAAGTAATCCTATTGCAAGTATAAATCCGATTATGCCGATTATCAGCGGAAAAGGCTTCTTTGCTTTTTCAAAAACAATACCGTTTTTCAAGAAAATTACCTCACTTAGATACTTTTATTGTTTACAATAATATATTACTATAAACGGATACCATAAAACAATAGAAAAACTGCCCTAAAAAAGGGCAGTTGTATATGTAGTAATTACTAATAAATCAGATAGTGATTGATAATACATATTCCTGGTTAGCAAATAAATTTGTAATATCCTCAGGGGAAATGTGTGACTTTGCTTTGATAGTGAAAAGGCAAACGTATTTTTCGTGCTTCTTTTCAACAGAGTTTGAGAGTATTTCGTAATTGTTTTCTACAAACTTTGCGGTTACCTTTTCCAGTGCCTCGGGATCATCAACAAGCTTCATAGTAACGGAGGTTGTGCTTGTGTTTTCCACAGGCAATAATCTGTGGATAACAATCTGAACAACCAACAGAATAAGTGTGGAATATACCGCAATGCCGTACATACCTGCGCCTGCTGCAAGACCTATACCTGCTGTTGTCCATACACCTGCGGCAGTTGTAAGGCCTTTAACGGTACCCTTGTAAACAATGATACCTGCACCTAAAAAGGAAATACCCGTAACAACCTGTGCGGCAAGTCTTGCACCGTCAAGGTTAACATGGTCAGCGTAGCCCACAATATCAAAGAAACCGTACTTGCTGACAATCATAATAAGTGCTGAGCCAAGAGCAACAATAATATGAGTCCTGATACCTGCCTCTTTTTGCCTGAGGGTACGTTCTACACCAATAGCAGCACCGCAAATAACCGCTGTTACCAAGGCCAAAAAATAAGGGAAAACACTTGATATACTGAACGAGTCAAGGAATACTTCAAAAACACTTCCGACTGAATATTGTGGCATAATATCCAATGACAATAATATCACTCCTAAAATTACTGTTTGATTATATCTTCATATTATAATACATATTTAGTGCCTTGTCAAATTATTACAATTGCACATTATGTTTTTGGTTATAAAACTCGTCTTATCCTCATAGTATTTGGTAAAGATATATGGAGGTAGTTTTTATGACAGAAACAAGCATTTATAAGGATATTGAATCACGTACCGGGGGGGATATTTATATTGGAGTTGTAGGACCTGTCAGAACAGGTAAGTCAACTTTTATTAAGCGGTTTATGGATACACTTGTTATCCCTAATATAGACAGTGCTTTCAAAAAGGAAAGAGCGCAGGATGAATTACCTCAATCTGCTGCCGGAAGAACTATTATGACAACAGAACCCAAGTTCATACCGGAGGAGGCAGTTGCGGTCAATCTTCCGGATAATGCAACATTGAATGTTAGACTGATTGATTGTGTTGGGTATATTGTGCCGAGCTCGTTGGGATATGTTGAGGAGGATAAGCCTCGTATGGTAAAAACACCTTGGTTTGAGGAGGAAATCCCGTTTAATATGGCGGCAGAGCTGGGTACACAGAAGGTTATTACCGAGCACTCAACAATAGGCCTTGTTGTAACAACTGATGGTACAATCAGTGACATTCCGCGCTATGAGTATGAGGAAGCAGAGGAGCGAGTTGTCAAGGAGCTACAATCTATTAACAAGCCTTTTGTGGTTTTGCTGAATTCAACTGAGCCGCATTCAGAATCTGCAGTTTCTCTTTCATCACAGCTGACGGTTAAGTATGGTGTTCCTGTTTTACCCGTAGATTGTGCGAATATGGACGAGGATTTAATAAAACAGGTTCTGGGTAATGTACTGTTTCGTTTTCCTGTCAGTGAAATTGGTGTTAATTTACCGCAGTGGGTAATGTCATTAGGCAGAACACATTGGTTACGCAGCTCTCTTTGCGAAACAGTAAAGCTTTCTGCTGAAAAAATAAATTGTGCCGGCGATATCGGAAAATTGCTTGATGCAGTATCTGAAAACGAGTATATTTCATTTGCAGAAATTCAGAAGCTTGATTTGGGTAAGGGCTCCGCACAGATTAGAGCCTGTCTTTCTCAGGATTTGGTTTATAAAATTATTAATGAAGAAACAAAGCTTGATATAAACAACGAAGAGGATTTAATGGTTGCGCTTAAGGACTTGTCGGATATCAAGAAAAAGTACGACAGAATCAAAAATGCTCTTGATGAGGTTGAAGCGACAGGCTACGGTATTGTTATGCCGGATATTGATGAGCTTACCTTAAAGGAACCGGAGATTGTGAAGCAGGGTGGTCGTTATGGGGTTCGTCTTTCTGCATCAGCACCTTCAATACATATGATGAAAACCTGCATAGAAACAGAAGTGGCTCCCGTTGTAGGAACGGAGAGCCAGTCTGAGGAATTGTTGAAATATCTGCTCGATGGATTTGAAGAGGACCCCTTAAAGATTTGGGAGTCGGACATTTTCGGTAAATCCTTGAGCGAGCTTGTTAATGAAGGGTTGCGCAGCAAGCTGTGTCATATGCCTGTTGATGCACGCGGCAAAATACAGGAAACCCTTGAGCGCATAATTAATGATGGCTGCAGCGGTTTGATATGTATAATTCTATAACTATTATCATTCCTCGCTTTTAAGATCGCCATAGCTTTTATCAACAATTATAACTGCGTAAAGATTACCGTTACCGGCAGTGTTTACGCGGTTTTTTATTAATTTAATCAAATCTGCATCGGTGTATTTATATTCGGGTGGTACGACTACATCAAAAAGAACATTTTTATCCTTCTCACCTGTAACGACTCTGAAATCATGGAAGGTTATAATAGGGTCGATTTCGTAAAGAACGTCGGCAACAAGTTTTTTCAACTCGTTTGTTTCCTCGCAGTCAAGCACCGTAGGGTCAAGGTGCACAACAAGGTGAATGTTATGCTTGTTTAAAAAGTCACGCTCTATTCTGTCCATAATGTCGTGGCAGACAAGAACATTCATTTTTGCATCCATTTCAATGTGCGCAGATGCAAAATAACTTCCGGGACCGTAACTGTGCACCATCAGATCGTGAACACCAAGCACATTTTCATAAGCAAGTATCTCATTTTCTATTGTTTCATATATTTCTTTCGAAGGGGGTTGACCTAAAAGGGGACCGACTGTTTCTTTAACAAGGTTTATACCTGAAACTATTATAAATATTGCAACAGCAACTCCGACAAAGCCGTCAATGTTTATATCGAAAAAGTGGGAAACTAATGCTGAAATAAGTACCGCAACAGTAGAAACACAGTCATTTCTGCTGTCAGCAGCAGTAGCCTCAAGTGTTTTTGATTTTATTTTTTCCCCAAGAGTCTTGTTGAATAAGCTTAACCAGAGCTTAACGCCGATAGAGCAAACAAGGATTATGATGGTAACAAAATTAAATACGCTTTTTTCGGGATGGATGATTTTGCTGATTGATGAGGTGAAGGTTTCAAACCCAATTAAAATAATAATAAATGATATTACAAGCCCTGTTATATATTCAATTCTTGCGTGTCCGTACGGGTGGTCGCGGTCAGCAGGCTTTTCTGACATTCTGAAGCCAACGAGTGTAACAACTGATGAGCCTGCGTCGGAAATATTGTTTGTGGCATCAGCCGTAATTGCAATGCTTTTAGATAATGTGCCGGCAATCAGTTTTAAAATACCGAGAAGAGCATTGCATATAATACCAACAATACCGGCAACTCTGCCGTACATTTCTCTTCCTTCGGGTGTTTCCGGATTTTTGTTTTTTAAAAACAATGAGGTTATAATTTTAGTCATAGTTACCGCCTGAAAGTTTATTTATTTACATTATATGTAATTTTTGTTTGTTGTCAATAAAGAGAGTGTTAACAAATTCAAGTCGGTATGGACAAAATGATAATTCTGTGGTATTCTTAAGAACAGGAATACACAAAAATACATCCGAAAGGTTGGTTTTAATGGATAAAACATTAGTTATTCTTGCTGCAGGTATGGGTAGTCGCTATGGCGGTCTTAAACAGATTGACCCTGTTGGCCCTGATAATTCTATTATTATTGATTACTCAATTTTTGATGCTGTTAAAAATGGCTTCAATAAGGTTGTTTTCATTATAAAAAAAGAGAATGAACAACTTTTTCGTGAGGTTATCGGTGATAAGGTTTCTCAGCATGTTAAGGTTGAATATGTTTTCCAAAGCACAGATAAGCTTCCGGAGGGCTTTTCTTGCCCCGAGGAAAGAATTAAACCCTGGGGAACTGCTCACGCAATTTATTGCTGTAAGGGCGTAGTTAATGAGCCGTTTATGGTTATTAATTCTGATGATTTCTATGGTCGCGGTGCATTTGAGGCTGTTGCAAATTGGATTAATAAAACAGATTTCAGCGGTGATAAATATAAATTCGCAATGGCAGGTTATTATCTTAAAAATACACTTACCGATAACGGAACAGTATCCCGCGGTGTTTGCGATGTTGATGAAAACGGTCAGCTTGTGGATGTTATCGAACGTACCAAGATTATGCGTGTTAACGGCAAAATCTGCTTTACAGAGGATGAACAGAGCTGGACAGAGCTCCCCGAGGACTCTTTGGCATCAATGAACTGCTGGTGCTTCCCTGCAGATTTTATTGATGAAATTGAAAAGTATTTCATTGAGTTCCTTAAAACAGAGGTTCCCGTTAATCCCCTTAAGTCCGAATTTTTCTTGCCGTTCCTTGTACGAGATTTTCTTATGGAGAAAAAGTGTACGGTTGATGTGCTTGAAACAAAGGACAGATGGTTCGGTGTTACATATAAGGAGGATAAGCCGGATGTTGTAAAATCTGTTCAGGCACTTGTGGATGACGGCGTTTATCCTGAAAAGCTTTGGTGATTTTTATGAAAAAAATAGCATTATTATTATCAATTGCAGTATTGATTTGTACTCTTTGTTCCTGTGGCGGTACGAAGACGGAGCCTACAACAGAAACTACTGCTGAGTCTACAACAAATGATGAGGTTGCTGTTCATATCCGAAAGGACCTCCTTGTTGATGAAGCATCATTTGTAAGCGAAATTCAGCAATTTGAGGGCATTACCGTTAATTCCACAGACGAGAAAATCATACTTGTTATGAACAGTGCTGCATACGACAATCTTGTTGCAGCAAAAAACAACGAGGCGGTTGAAAGCTATAACGACATCCTTTCTGAAGAAGGAACTTATGTTGAAAAATTCGATTATGATGAAAATTTCCGTCACGTTAAGGTTTATGTTAACCGTCAGGGCTTTGATGCAATCGGTAACCAAAACATGGAATACATAAAGTTTGCAGGTATTGCTATGGCATATCAGATGTATCTTCCCAACGGTCAGCGTACAACAATTGAGCTTATTTACTCAGATAACGAAGAGGTTATAGGAATAAGTAATTTCCCGAATAATGTTGAATTAACAAATTAATTATGAAAGCACCCCGATTCTTGTGAGTTGGGGTTGCTAAGGACAGAAATAAATATTTATGCAGTTGTGAGATACTTTTTATAAGGTGTCTCACAATTTTTTTATAAAAAACAGACACTTTCGAGCTGAAAGTGTCATAATGGCGAATAAAACTGCCGAGTGTCCTTACGAACACTCGGCATATGAGTCGGGGTGTTGTTGTGTTTATTTTTTCCTGTTTTCTATTTCTTTCAGATTAGCCTTGAATTCTTTTTTTATCCATACAAACGAAAGTATCCAGGCACCGATAATTGCAAGTACAATATCAATTCTACCCAATGGGAAAAGTGAAACAATGGTAAAAAAGATTTGTGTTACCAGGTTTCTGATGCCTAATATCATTAAAAACCATTCCAGAACTATTATCATCCTGCAAAATGGCAGCACACATACAACAGACCAACAAAGGCAGGCTGTTTGGGGAGCCCAGTTCTTAGGCAGTTTCCACATCATGGGTACATAAGCGTCTGCATCGCCGTAATTGATGCGGGCAAGGTAGCGCTTCATATCGGTTTCATCTGTAACAGGCGGCTTGTATTTTATAAAGGCATACCAAGCCATTGCAACGTAGCCTATAAAGGTGATAAGGTTTACTATTATAAGACCGGACCAGCCGATACCCATCTGACTGTACAAGGGGTTGCCCTCCAACAACAGATTTGGCGTTGCAATATAAGTGAAAAGAAGATCTAGTACAATTGTCATCAGATACGCGAAGCAGGCTAAATAAAACTTTGTTCTTTTGTTTTTCATATAATTAAGCCTCCTGTATTTATAAATATATTTTACCATTAACATAGTTAAATGCAAGTTAAAATTGCATATAATTAAATTAAAAACAGGTTCTTTATTTAATATTTAATTTTTTTGTGAAAAAGACTTGCTTTTTTTCTTGCTTTGTGATAATATTCTTCTGCTAATGTGTTATCAAAGTTAAAGAGGTGAACAAAATGAAAGAAGGACTTCATCCCAAATACGGCGCAACTCAGGTTAAATGTGCATGCGGTGCTGTGCTCGATACAGCTTCCACAAAGGACGGTATGCGTGTTGATATCTGCTCAAAGTGTCATCCTTTCTTTACAGGCAAGCAGAAGCTTGTAGATACAGGTGGACGTGTTGACAGATTCAATAAGAAATATAACCTCTCTAAGTAAGTTATA
>JAZULH010000079.1:0-10137 GCA_045602985.1 Acutalibacteraceae bacterium
TCACAAATGCAAAGAGAGGCAGTGTCCATACCGAGTAATATTGCAGAAGGACACGATAGAAACTCAGATAAAGAGTTTAGCCAGTTTTTGTGTGTTGCAAGAGGATCTTTAGCAGAATTGGAAACTCAACTTATAATAGCCGAAAACTTAGATTATATAAATCAAGAACAAATGACAAATATATCAAATAATTGCTATGAAATTGGCAAAATGATAAATGGACTTTTGAAAAGAATAAAATAGCTACCAGCGCCAGGTAAGAATTCTGGAGACTGGCGACTGGGGACTGGCGACTATATTCCGGAAAGGATGATATTATGAAATCTGAAATCACCAAGAACATAAAAAAAATATTAAGCATAATTCTGTGTTTAAGTATTATTACATTGTTGATGCCACAGGGTATGGCAGCCAATATAGCTGTAACCATTTATACAGGCGAACGTATAGTGCTTACGGACAGAGATAATGACACATTTTATGATATAGGAGATGCTGATGAATTATATGCCTTTGCGCAAATTGTAAACGACGGCAACAAAAGCATTAATGGTGAGCTTGTTGCTGATATTATAGTTAACTACGATATTTTCGATGCTGAGGGCAATCTGGTTTCTTATACTTCTGATTTGAGCCAATGGATTCCGGCAGGAGGGGTGGATGTACCATACAGGGGTGTGTTTGAGGGTGCAAATCACAATATTTCCGGCTTGTACTGTGCGGGTACTGACCACGAGTATGTAGGCTTGTTTGGTTGTGTGGATACCAATAGTGTTGTGCGTAATCTTACAATTTCAGATTCATATTTTAGCGGTAATAAAACAGTAGGTGTAATTGTAGGAATTGTCAATAGTGGTTTGGTTGAAAACTGCTTCAATGAACAAGCAACTGTAGAAAGTGAAAAATATGCAGGTGGTATTGCAGGCTGGGTTCGTGGCGGAACAATAAAAAAATGCGGCGTAAACGGAACGGTCCTCGGCAACAGTTATGTGGGTGGAATAACATCGCATTCAGCGGGTGAGATTGTTGGCTGCTACAATATCGGAAAAGTTGGAAGTGCAAATTATATGGGCGGTATATTAGCTGATAATGATGGTGTGGTTTCAAGCTGTTACTGCGCATATACTGTTGTTGAATTGGGTGGCATCAAAAATAATCTTTTCTACACGAATTACGGAACTGTTGAGGATTGTTGTTTCATTTCAATAAATAATAGTGAGCATCCGGGCTCAGATTACGGCACACTGTCTAATGTAAAATGTGTTGAAAGCTTTGAGGACGGAGAGGCTTGTTACCTTTTGAACGGTGACCAGAGTGAAATCATATGGTATCAGTCTTTGTACACAGATTCTTTACCGGGTTATTCCGGGGAAAGAGTTTACAATGTGCAGAACTGCCTGGGCGGAAGCTATTCTAATAAAGAAAATGCGGGTGAACATAAGTTTTACGACGGTGTTTGCGTTCTTTGTGAAGCCTATGAAAGTGCAGCCTTGAATAACGGTATATACAATATTGCAAATAAAGGCCAATTGCTTTGGTTTGCACAGCAGTATAACAGTGGAAATCTCGGCTCATCTGCAAATGCAGTTTTAACAAATGATATTGACTTAATGGGTTATACATGGACCCCCATAGGCACTTCTTCAACTAAATATAAAGGTGTTTTTGATGGTCAGGATCATTCTGTTACTAATTTTAATATGACAGTTACAGGTAAAGGTGACTGGGGATTATTCG
This sequence comes from Acutalibacteraceae bacterium, assembly GCA_045602985.1. Classification (GTDB taxonomy): domain Bacteria; phylum Bacillota; class Clostridia; order Oscillospirales; family Acutalibacteraceae; genus DTU089. The sequence goes on from JAZULH010000079.1 coordinate 1,738, forward strand.
GGTACGCTACGGGTGCCGGTACAGTAATTAAGAATTTCTCAATCAGCGGCGATGTTACCACAGAACTTACATCTAATGTTGATGTTCAGTATGGTGTTGTAGGTCAGGCTGACGGCACTACTGAAGTAAGAAATGTTCACTCCACGGTTAATATCACATCAAATGATTCCTATCAAAAGAAATATTTTGGCGGTATTGTCGGCAGGACAGGTAATATTACTGTGGATAAGTGCTCATTTAACGGAAAAATTTCACTTAGCAGTAATGTACTTGACTGTTTGGGCGGTATAGTCGGTTATGTTTACAATGGCAAAACTGCAACAATTACTGATTGCGGATTTTATGGAGTTATTGAATCTACATATTCAAGTGGAAGTGTTGGCGGAATTCTCGGCTATTATAATGGCGAAAATGCAAAGGCTCTGAATGTATCAAAATGCTTAAGCATTGGTACCCTTCCTGAAGGTAGAGGCGCTCTTATCGGTACACTGAAAAATTATGGCTCAACAAAAGCAGGTACAAATAACTATTACATTTCCTCCTTAAATCATAGTATAAGCAATGTTACAGCAACAGCCGTTACACAAGCACAGCTTGCCTCCGGCGAGGTTGCATATCTCTTGGGCGAAGCATGGGGTCAGATGAGCAATACAGAAGGCTCACTCCCAATTATTACAGATAATGAGCTTTACAAGGTTGTAACAGTAGGCAAAACAGGTAACTACTCTGTTGCAAATATTGGTGATACAAACGGTGACAGAATAGTTGATGTAACTGACTATCAGACGCTTGTTAATATGGCTGTTTCCGGTGGTCACACTCAGAGCGGAACTTCAGAATATTATGATATAGTGAAATATGACCTTGATGGTGATGGTTATGTTGATGCTTTAGATGCATCAATTATGCACCTTATGATAAGTGGCCATAAAACAATTGGTGTTTATCCGGTAGGTGACTATTATCTGGATGGTGTTGCATTTGAAAAGACAGACATTGTGGCGATTAAGGAGTATATAAAGAATCCTGAAAAGCTTAAAACATATCAGAAATATGCTTGTGATATCAACAACGATGGTAATGTCAATGAAGAAGACTTAACTGTACTGGTTGCAAAATATGGCAATAATATAAATGTATAGTGTGCAGAAAATGTAAAGGCATATGACGGTACGCCTGTTGAGGTAACTTTGATAAAGAGTGGTGTTCTTGAAAACGAAGATATGGAGATTAGTTATGAAGGACACACAGGTAACGCAGTACCCGTTGAACCGGGAACGTATAAGGTAACAGTTTCATATGGTGGAGTATCATACAGTGAGGAATTTTCTATTTTGCCACAAGGGTCATGGGATGACACATAAAAATACTAAGAAACAACCAGGTGAAAGTATAAGTTAAAATATGCGAAAAACTACGGAAATACGAGTTGTTTGAATAGATCAAAGCGAAAAGCAGTTCGCAGTTAACGAAAGGGCGCTTTTATAAAAAACAAAACTAACAGAAAATTAAGAAAGATTGAGTATCGCTTTGTGTCTTGCTCTTATAATGAGTTATGTGCCTATGGTGAGTATAACCGCAAGTGAGCTACGATGTGTATCCTTTGCGGTGATAATCAAAACAGAAGAAATCGTAAATTTTCATTATCCCCAAATATAAAAACAGAATAAGAAAAAAGCGAGGGAGCCCTGACGGGTTCTCTCACTTTTTTATAAAGCTATGAATTTTAAATTATTTAAGGCTGTTGCTTTTAAGGTTGATTATATTTGTTTATCGGTGATTTTCAGAAATTACCCATTCTTACTGTGTAACATATAGGATATGGGGAGTGCAAGCCATTTAAATGTGATTAAATTTTCATCTCCAAAGGCTCGCTTTTGTTACCCCATACGTCTTCTGCACAGACTTTTACTGTGAAGCTTTTACTCAAGGTAATAAAGCCGTCAAAGGTTATACTCTCGGGTTTATCAGCAAAGAAATAATCAGAGAACACCCAATCCTCATGAACAGCTTTGCCTTTTTCATTTAGAACGGTAATTCTGTAAACGAAGACCTCGTTATCCTCGGTTACTGTTGCCTGCGGTACGGTTATGTAATGCTTAAGACCGTCTTTTTTGTAGCTGAGGGTTGCGACATCAGGGAAAAGGGGAGCAGAGGAGTTTTCTCTTCTTGCTTCAAAAGAGAATTTTGTTTTGTGTTCTTCAGCGATGTTGTCAATGAGAAATTCGCGCATGATTTTTCCTGCATCCACGTCAAGTACCTTAACAAGAACCCTGTTATCTGCGTCAATCTCAATAATGAGCGCCTGAGTCATTCGTTCTCTTTCGTCGGGATATTGTCCGTTTTTGCCGTCTACAGCAAGCTCGAAGTAAGAAAGTCCACCGTCATTTATAGCTGTGAATTCACCCTGCCATATAGCCCTCGGGTCATTTGCAGGGAAATGTGAATGACCTGAAATATGAACTGCCTGAGGATATTTCTTTAGCACATCTGTAAATACATCAAGTCCCCAACCGTCTGTTTCACTGCTTCCGTAAACTGTATCCCTTACGTGTTCATGTTGGAACACAAAAACAGGCCTTTGCGGATTTTCCTTAACAGCTGCAGCAATATTTTCATCAAGCCAGTTTATCTGCGCTTCACTATAATGCTTGCGTGTATCAGAACGAGAAATACCAATGAAGTGGAATCCGCCGATTACTCTGTGAAAATCAGGTTCCTGACCGGTTGTTTCTGTGAAAACATCACGGCTTTTGTATGAGTATTTGTAACTGTCGTGCGCCTTGGCTATTATTGCCAGACGTTCGGTACCCTCGCGGAGCCCTTCTTCGGTTGTAGCTGCAAAGGCTTTAAATGATTCTTTTTTACCATTGTCGGTAATATCACCGGAAAAAACAACAGCATCTAATTTTTGGTAGTCCTGGTCTGCATCACTTATGGCATAAGCCGTTTTGAGCATAGCTGATACTCTCCTGCAACCTATATCACCGAGGGTTTCAATATGAGTATCACTTGCGGCTAAAAAACGCATAACGGGAACAAAATCATCCTGTTTGATTTCAGGTACGGGAGCTTCCGTAATTGTTCCGTCAGTTTTATTGCCGGCAGTATTACAAGCTGTTAATGTAAATAATAACATTAACACAGCAGTAAATAGAGCAGTGAATCTTTTCATTATTATTTGCCTCCGTAAATATTTATCAGGGTTATTATACTATTCAAACAACGTAAAAACAAGTGTATAAAAAACCGAAACCCCTATATCTCAAGGGATTTCGGCTGTATTTCGATGGTTGATATAACAGAAGTCGAATAAAGCTTCAATACATTAATTGATTCTTATAACGAGGTCGCTTTCAGGGTAGCAGCAGCAAGGATGTATAAAATTAAACTGCATATCTGCTATACGGCGCTTGTCTTCGCCTTCGGGAATATAAACCTTACCGCTTACAAGCTTGCTTCTGCAAAAACCACATTCACCGGTATGACATCTTGCGGGGACTTCTATACCTGCCCGTTCAAATGCACAAAGCACGGTTTCGTTACAATTTGCTTTAATTACTGTTTCGTTTCCGCGGTTAACAACTGTAATGTTGTATTCTTTTGACTCTTCATCCACTTTTTTGCCGGAGGAGAAAACCTCGAAACGAATATACTTTCTTTCTATTTCAAGCTTCGGAAGCTCTTTTTCAAGGAATTTATATAAACCGCCGGGTCCGCAAACGAAAATACTGTAAACGCCCTCAGGAGCATATTTTTTTATTATATCTGAACCTACAAAGCCCTTTTCGTAGCCATCTTCATCGCTGTTGCTCAATACATAAACCACATTGATTTTTTCGTTTCTTTGTGAAAGCTCATCAAGCTCTGCTTTGAAAAGGATTTCGTCCGATGTTCTGCAACCGTAAAGTAAGGTAAGAGCACAATCCTCATCACCCTGGTCGATTGCTCTCGCAAGTGAAAGGAAAGGTGTAATGCCGCTGCCACCTGCAATAGCTACGATGCTTTGTGCATCTCGTAAAGGACAATATGTCATATTGCCTTCAGGTGCATAAGCAGTAACCTTGTCGCCAACGCTCCAATTATCAAGAATATAATCAGAAACGAAGCCGTCAGCAATACGCTTAACGGTAATCTGATATTCACCGTTTAATGCACTTGCAGGAGAGGAGGCGATTGAATATGAACGTGTAACAACCGAATTACCTATCTCAAGCTTAAAGGTAAGGTATTGACCTGCTTTGAAATATGCAAGGGCTGTTTCGCTTTTGAAATAGTAGCTTTTTGCAATGTCTGCATGCTCTTCAATTCTGCTGATTACAAGATTTTGCTCTTTAGGATGAAGGGCTTTTGCCGTCTTGTTTACACCAAAATCGTCAGTACGGGTTGGCAGAACCGCTTCAGCACTATTAATAAACTGTTTTCTTTCTGTTAAAAACTTTACGGTATTTACACTGTCCTTGAAGGTGCCGTTTACAGAAAACTTTTTCTTGCTCATTTACTTTACCTCCTTTTCCATGGCGAGTATAGCTGCTTTTGCTGCCATATCACCGGTTGTGTAGCTTGGAGAATAACCCATGTGTCTTGTAGTGTAACCACCTGCAAAGTAAAGTCCGGGTATACCCTTATCTATCATATCAAAAACAATTCTTTTAACAATACCGTCTTCCTTAGTTGCTTCATAACCATAGATAGTTCCTGCGGGAGCATCGGTGTAACGGGCATAGGTCATAGGAGTTGCAATTTCAATTTCTTCTATGTAATCTCTGATTTTAACACCTGTTGCTTTTTCAAAATTATCTATCATTTTTTCTGCAAAGGTGAGTTTTGTTTTATGATAATCCTTAACGGAGACCTTGCTCCATTCATCACCTGCAAAAATAGAAGTCATATAAAGAATGCTTGTGCCCTCAGGTGAACAATCATCAAATGCTCTGTTAAGACAAACTGTTGCCTGTACATCATTCGTTTCAAGATTTTTGCTTGATTCGTAGCATTTTCTGTTATCGTTAGTCGGATAAATAAAATAGGTGTGGTTGTTAAGACCTAATTCATCTGCAGAACGGTTAAGTCCCAAAAATACCGCAAAGCCTTTTGCACTTAAGGTTTTGGCATTTACTTCCTTTTTAAGCTTTTCGGGAATTGCATTTTCATCTATAAGCTTTGTAAATGCGTTGTATGGTGAAGCGTTGCAAATAACTGCTTTGGCGTTTATCTGAGTGCCGTCATCAAGTACAACACCTGTTGCAATACCGTTTTCAACATTGATTTTCTTAACGCTTGTGTTAAACCAAGCCTCACCGCCGTTTTCGGTGAATGCCTCAAGTAAAGCAGTGCTTATCTGGTGGCTTCTGCCTTTGGGAATAACAGCACCGTCAATAATGTATGAGTGAAGCATTGTGAAATAGTGAATAACATTAAGTTCATCTGTAGGTTGACCAAGATAGCACCAATATCCGTTAAGAATATCCCTTGTTTTTTGGCTTGCTCCAAATGATTTCAGTACCTCATCAACTGAATAGTTTGCAACTTTAAGAAAATCTGTATGTTCAGAAAAAATCTCTTTAATCATTGATGGCTTAAAGTCTTCAATATTGCTTACAAAATCCAGGGTTTTTTCGATGCTCTCGATAAGCTCAAAGATTTTGGTAACCACAGGAGCAGAGCCGGGGTCGTATTCCTCAAGCTTATTTATAAAGGCCTCCTTACCCAAAGGCATTAAATAGTCGCACTTTTCATTTTCATCTAATGTAAGCAATCTGTATGCTTCATCAAGTGCCACCCATTCAATTTTATCTGCTGCGCCCACCTCTTGAAAAATCTTTAAGAGTGGTGATTTTCCTGTAATTGAACCAATACCGCAAAGCTCGTGAAGAGATGCCTCAAATTCAAATCTGCCTCTTACAAAGCTTGTAGCAAATCCGCCGGGTAAATTATGACGTTCAATAAGCAAGGTCTTTTTACCCTCTTTGGCAAGACGAGCTGATGCCACAAGTCCGCCGTTACCTGCACCGATAACAACCGCATCATAGTTTTTTACCATATTTCCACTTCTTTCATAATAATACTTGAATATAAAATGATTATACCACTCACAAAGAAAAAAGCAACAGTTTTCAGGCTATTGCTTTAGAAGGATAGGTTCTGCAAATTATCGTTTGCTGTTTGAAGTCCCAATAATTTTGATTGTTTTTTATATATTCCTGATTGTGGTTCTGTTAAGTTGAAGTTACATCACAATATTTGCCGATAGTGAACTTCATTTTCGGGAAGGCTCGCTTTCTGCCGGAAGAAGTAATTCCGTCAAGCTCAACCTGAACAGTGTTGGAGTCGCTGTCTGTACCTGCGATTTTTGGCTTCATATACGAGGTGTAGGAAATATTTCTGAATACAATATTTTTGATTTCAAAATTCTCTGCTTCCTCATCATAAATCTTCACGAGAATGGGTCTGCCCTCATCACGGAATATTTCAATATTTTCAAAGAGCACGCCGTCAATACTGCCTTCGGTCTGCTCCGCCACGACAACAAGTGAGCCTATTCTGTCGTTATCCCAGATACCGTCACGGTAAATTACGGCACAGTCGCGGAACGCAACATCGGAAATCTTTTTGTTTACTTCACCCGTAATGCCGAAGCACCTTGCATATCCGCCCCAGGCAATGCAGTTTGTAAAAGCGATATTTTTGCTGTCCATTGTACCGCCGAGAGCTTTAACCTCAAAGGTATCGTCTGCCACTCTTGCAAAGCAATTTTCAACTGTTACGTTATGGCTGTTGCATATTGCAAAACCGTCACAGTTACCGCGATTACCGATAATATCTACATTATCAATGCTGACATCGGTGCAGCTGTAGGAAATGAATGACCATTCGGGTGAGTTTATGATTTTCACATCTCTGACATTTACATTATTGCAGTTGGTGAAAACAACGCCTCTTCTCTCGCGTCTGTCAAGGCGTGTCATATCTATTACGCCCCTGCCTGCAAGGGTTATATTTTTGCAGTTGTAAAAATTGATGAACGGATACCTTGTAAGTCCGATTGCATTGTCGCCCGGGGCAGTCGGCTCAAGATATTTGTCTTCATCCTCGGCACAGACAATATCAAAAAGATGGTTGGCAAGAACATATGCACCTTCTCTCAGATAAATTACCAGATTATTGTGTTCAACAAGGTTAACATAGTCATATTGATATACACCTTTATCAAGAACCCAGACATTATCCTCTCCGTATTTCTTTATGTAGTCTGCAATTTCTTTATCCTCGTCAACCTTTTCGCGGACCATAAGAGTATAGCCGTAGTACTGGTTTGCACCGTTGAAAAGGAAGGTGTAAATACCTGCTTTGCTGATTGATGCAGTTACTGTATTATCCTTGCACAGAGCATTCACTCCGTGTGCTTCAGGAAGCACAATTGCATTTTTCAGCTCCACATCTGCACCCGTTATTTCAATATTAAAGGAAAACTCCTTATCTGTATCAACATAAATTTCGGAAAAAGAGTGAAGTGTACCCGTGTCATCAGCACGGATAAAAACAACCGAAGCATAAACAGGGATTTCCTCACCGCTTATTTTTGCCGTGTAATACGGCGAAACTGTGATACCGTTTATATCGTCATATCCGCCCGACTGAACATATTCAGGAAGCTCAGCCGATGCTCTTCCTACAAGCTCCTGCTCGGTAAGCCCCGCTTCTTCAAGGGTGACAATTGCTTCTTCGGGGTATTCAAGATATGAAAAATCAAAGTCTTTACTTTCGGGGTAAACAGTGGCGGGAAATATAAGATTTGAGCAAAAAATCGAAGCAGTTGTAAAAAGTGTAATAATAAATTTAACGAAACCTTGCATTTAAATATCCCCTTTAAATTTATATCATAGAAAAAAGAGTTTTAAAAAATAAAATTATTACGGTAAAAATATTGGCATCTGAATCTGTTGTGTTATCGGTTATCTCAAAAGAATCAATAACTTCATCTGTGTCGGTACGGTAAGTCGTGCCGACAATGGCTCCATCGGTAAAATTAAACGCTGTATATGTAGGAACACGCACGTCGAATGCAGAAACGGTAAACGAAGCAGTTGATTCGGGGAGCGGGTCATAGTTACTTCCTGAAGCTGACGAGGACTGAACGTATACCGTGCCTTCACCGTCGGTTACTTCGCCTGCATACATAGTGTCTGTGCGTGAATAAAAGTGGTCGTGTCCGCTCAGGCATAAGTCTATATCGTATAAATCATAGAGTGATGAAAAGAAAAGACGTTCTTCTGAAAAATCATCGTCGCTTAATGAAGCTGAATAAGGGTTGTGATGCATTGTGACTACCCTCCACTTTGTGTCGGGGTGAGCCTGTGTTGCTTCACGCAAAACCTTTGCAGTATCAAGCATAAGGTT
>JAZULH010000080.1:0-3070 GCA_045602985.1 Acutalibacteraceae bacterium
TACTCATTATGGAAACCCGTCCTCTCTCTAAGGATAAGAGATGGCGCGTTGCTGAAATAATCGAAAAGGCTAAGTAGTCAAAAGGGAGGAAACCACTGTGATACAACAACAGAGTTACCTCAAGGTAGCCGACAACACAGGTGCTAAGGAAATTATGTGCATCCGTGTTCTTGGAGGCTCCAAAAGGAGGTATGCCAACATTGGCGATGTCATCGTTGCTTCTGTAAAGAAAGCTACCCCAGGTGGTACAGTTAAGAAGGGCGATGTTGTAAAGGCAGTTGTAGTTCGTTCTGCAAAGGGCCTTCGTCGCAATGACGGCACATATATCAGATTTGATGAAAATGCGGCTGTAATTATCCGTGAGGATAAGAACCCAAGAGGTACCCGTATTTTTGGACCGGTAGCCCGTGAGCTTCGTGATAAGGATTATACAAAGATCCTATCTCTCGCTCCGGAAGTACTTTAATGGGAGGTAAAGAGAATATGAGTAAGCTTCACATTAAAACCGGCGATACCGTTACTCTTCTTACAGGTGACAAGAAAGACCGTAAGACCGATAACGGCAAGATGAAGACCGGTAAGGTTCTTCAGGTAAGCCCCGAGGAAGGAAAAGTAATCGTTGAGGGTCTTAACAAGGTTAAGAAACACTTAAAGCCTAGAAAGGCCGGCGATCCATCGGGCATTATTGAGACTGAAGGTGCAATTTATGCATGCAAGGTTCAGCTTGTTTGTCCTAAGTGCGGTAAGCCTACCCGCGTAGGTACCAAGGTTGAGGACGGCAAGAAACTACGTGTTTGCAAACATTGCCAAGCAACTTTTTAAGAGTAAGGAGGACATGACATGTCAACACTTGGAAACGAATACAAAAATTCGATTGCTCCTGCACTGATGACAAAGTTTAATTACAAGAGCGTCATGCAGATTCCGAAGCTCGAAAAAGTTGTTATCAATGTAGGTTGCGGCGAGGCTAAGGAAAATGCCAAAGCCATTGATGCCGTAATGAATGACCTAGCAAAAATCACAGGTCAGAAGGCTATACCCTGCCGTGCAAAGCACTCGGTTGCTAACTTTAAGCTCCGTGCAGGTATGCCTATCGGTGTTAAAGTAACACTCAGAGGCGAGAGAATGTACGAGTTTGTTGATAGACTTTTCAACACAGCACTTCCTCGCGTTAGAGACTTCAGAGGTATCAATCCTAACTCTTTTGATGGCCGCGGCAACTATGCTATGGGTATCAAGGAACAGTTGATTTTCCCTGAAATCGAGTACGATAAGATCGATAAGGTAAGAGGTATGGACATAATGTTTGTTACTACCGCTAATACAGATGAAGAAGCTCGTGAGTTATTAACTCTTATGGGCGCTCCGTTTGCGAAGTAAGGAGAAGGAAATATGGCTAAAACATCTATGAAGGTTAAGCAGGCTCGTCCCGCTAAGTTTTCAACAAGAGAATACAACAGATGCAAAATCTGTGGCCGCCCCCACGCTTATCTTCGCAAATACGGCATCTGCCGTATATGTTTCCGTGAGCTCGCTTACAAGGGCGAGATCCCCGGAGTGAAGAAGGCAAGCTGGTAAAGGCACAAGAAGGAGGTTTACGGCATGCAACTCACCGATACAATAGCTGATATGCTTACACGAATTCGTAACGCATCCGCAGCAAAACATGATTCGGTAGATGTACCTGCATCCAACGTAAAGAAAGCAATTGCTCAGATTTTACTTGATGAAGGCTACATCAGCAGCTTCACCGCCATAGAAGACGGTAAGCAGGGCGTAATTCACATTGTGTTGAAGTACGGCCAGAACAAATCGCAGGCAATCACAGGTATTCGCAGAGTATCGAAGCCTGGCTTGCGTATCTACTCAAACGTAGAGGATATGCCTAAGGTTATGAAGGGCCTTGGCATTGCAATCCTTTCCACCTCTAAAGGTATTATGACAGACAAGCAGGCACGCCGCGAAAACGTTGGCGGAGAAGTCCTTGCATTTGTTTGGTAAGGGGGTGCAAGGGAATGTCTAGAATAGGAAAGAAGCCTATTACAATACCTGCTGGTGTTGATGTTACAATCAATGGTCAGGATATTACAGTTAAGGGTCCAAAGGGCACACTTAACTACACCTTCCATTCCGATATTACCGTTGCAATAGAGGGAACAGAAATAAGCGTATCCCGTCCTAGCGACGTAAAGGAACACCGTGCAATGCATGGTCTTACCCGTACACTCATAGCTAATATGATTATCGGTGTTACCGATGGTTACAAGAAAGAGCTTGAGATTAACGGTGTAGGTTACCGTGCTCAGAAACAGGGTAGCAACCTTGTGATGAACCTCGGTTACTCACATCAGGTTATCATCCCTGAAATTGACGGAATTAGCATTGAGGTACCTGCACCTAACAAGATTATTGTTAGCGGTGCCGATAAGCAAATGGTAGGCCAGTTCGCAGCAAATGTACGCAAGAAACGTCCACCTGAGCCATATAAGGGCAAGGGTATCAAGTACGTTGACGAGTATATCCGCCGCAAAGAAGGTAAAGCTGCCAAGGGTTCTAAGAAGTAATAAAGGAGTGTATTTGAAATGGTTAGCAAACCAAATAGCAACAAAGCAAGACTTAAGCGCCATGCTCGTGTTCGTGCTAAAATCAGCGGTACAGCAGCGTGCCCACGTCTTGACGTATTCCGCTCCAATTGCTACATCTACGCCCAGCTTATTGATGATGTAAACGGTGTTACACTTGCAGCTGCAAGCTCAAACGAGAAGGATTTCGGTGAGAATGCAGGTAACTGTGAGGGTGCACGTAAGGTTGGACTTATGATTGCTGAACGTGCCGCAGCTAAGGGTATCACTGAGGTTGTATTCGACCGCGGTGGATACGTTTACCACGGCCGTGTCAAGGAGCTTGCCGAAGGTGCCCGTGAGGGCGGCCTCAAGTTCTAAGAAGGAGGAGGAATACTTTTGGCCACTAATATTGACGCAACAACTTTAGATTTAAAAGAGCGCGTAGTTGCTATCAACCGCGTTTCTAAAACCGTCAAAGGCGGACGCATCATGAAATTCTCGGCTTT
>JAZULH010000081.1:0-30715 GCA_045602985.1 Acutalibacteraceae bacterium
ATCACTCAAAGAGTACATGGACCCGTTTACGGGTAACAAGAATAATTAAGCAAAAAACAAACAGCCGCACGAGAGCGGCTGCTTGAAATAGTAATGCGATGTCAAACCTCTGTGCCGACTTTTAGTCGGCAAGCCAGTAGGCGGGCCTTATAGGGCCTGTGCAAACCACCAGTTCAACTGGTGGGTATGATTTATGCTTATTTTAGAGGGTATCCTTGTGGCAGTCGCCGTCGTCGCCGCCGTCACATGTAACTACTACCTTGGGAATACCGTTAATCTGTGGTGTGAGAGTTACAATAAAGGTTCCGGAAGCGGGACATCCGCGCAAATTGGGGTGTACATCTGTTGTGAGAAGTGTAATCTGCTCCTGGGATAATGATATTGTGTTGGAAGTTATTGTGCCTTTTGTGCCGTCAGAAATAATTTTGTAATCAAAATTCTGGTTGAAGTCGTTATCCATTGACCAGTTTTTTGCCTGACTTACAATCTCCCGTCGCATAACGCTGCAGGTTCGTATTCGACCGCTCCTGGTAACAGAGTTATAAATGGGTACTGCAACAGCAACAAGTATTCCGACTATTGCAACAACGACCAGTAATTCTACTAAAGTAAAACCTTTTTTGGTTTGCAGAAATCTGAACATTGTAAAACCTCCTTAGAAAAAAAGACAATGTTTCGCAATAATAACGAAACCTTTCCGTAACTAATGTAACACAAAACCTTAAAATTGTAAATACCTTTAAGGTAATTTGCGGAGATTTTGGATGTTGTTGACAAAGTATAGTAGCGCAGGTTGGTGTATTTGCATAATAAATGTATAAATATGATATTCTCAAAAAAGCAAAAAAACGTATAACTATATAAATTGAGGGATTCAACAGGTATATTCCGCCTGTTGAATCCCTTCAGCAATTTATTTTTCTGTAGTAGAATTATCTTTTTTGTTTTCAAATTTACGATAGTTTATTTTACCGATTTTTGTTGTTGGCAAAGCATCGGTATATTCAATTTCGGATGGCTGAGCATTCTTGGCAATGTTTTTGCGTATAAACTCGGCAATCTCTTTTTCTACCTCTGCAGTACGCTGAACACCTTTTTTTAGAACAACAACTGCTTTCGGTGCCTCCTGGCGAACCTTATCTTTAATACCGACAACCACAGAGGATGCAACATACTTGCATTTATTAATGATGTTTTCAAGCTCTGTGGGATAAATATTATATCCGTTTGAAATAATCATTCTCTTGAGTCGTGATGTAAAGTGTAATACACCGTCACAGTCAATGTAGCCCAGGTCACCTGTATGTAACCATGTTTCGCCGTCGTCGTGCTTTCTGAGGGCGTGTGCAGTTTCCTCAGGCTCGTTAATATAGCCCATCATAACTGTGGGGCTGTTTACGCAAATTTCACCGATTTCACCATAGGGAAGCTCCTCGGCAGTTTCGGGATTGCAAATTTTAATAATGTTGTCGGGGTTTGGTAAGCCTAAATTATCAGTTTCCTTGATATTGTCGCTTGTGGCAGCAATAAAGGCAGTTGCTTCTGATAAGCCGTAGCCCACCTGTATGTGAGCATCGGAGCCGTTTGCCTTAAAGTAATCCAGCGCCTTATAACGGAGCTCATCGCTGAGGTAATCACCACCGGAAAGAATAACCTTAACGCTTTCAAGGCTTTTGGGGCCCGGTGATTTGTTGTTTGTTATCACATTAAGCATTGTGGGAATAACGGGTAACAGGTTAGGCTTCTTTTTGTTAATAAGGTCATTGAGCTTTGCGGTGTTGATTTTGGGGATGAGTATACACTTAAGACCCAAAGTTAACGGTACGTGTATGCTGACACATAAGCCGAATCCGTGGAAAATGGGCAAGGCAGACAAAATGGAGTTGCCTGCACGTGCCTCGCGGCACACGGCATAGCATTGGGTGGATAAGGAATTGAAGCACAGGTTTGTAAGGGCAATACCCTTTGATTTACCTGTAGTGCCGCCGCTGTATATAATTACAGCAGGATCATTGCCGGTACGCGGACAGGTGTATTCCTTGTTTGTTTTGTTTTTGAGAAAGTCTGCCCATTTTGTAACATTGCCGGGGAATTTAAGGGCTTTTCTGCTTTTGATGTTGTAGGCGGTCCTGAGAAGTGTGGGCATGCTGCTGCTGACAGGACAAACAACCACCTTTCCCTTTGCACCGTTAACATTGGCAAAGGAGGCATCTGTTGTAAAGATAACGGTTGAGTTGGTAGACTCCATTGCAGAAACAATCTCATGGTGGTCACTTAAGGGGTGGATAACATTACAGATACCGCCGATTTTATTAATGGCGTAAATAAGGAAAATAGCCTCGGGAATATTGGGCATACATATTGTAACGCTTTCGTTTTCAACAATATCAAGCTTTTGCAAAGAGAGAGCAACACGGTCAACATTGTCAAGCAACTGTCTGAATGTGAATGTGGTGTTGAAAAACTCCATTGCAGTATTGCCGGGATATTTCAGGGCAGCATCACGGAACATGGCATATATAGAGCCGGGGTGATATTCAAGGTTTGCAGGCATATCGCCATAAAGCTTAAGCCAGGGCATATGGAACTTTTCTTTGTTTGCAAGCTCAATGGCCTTAAGATTTGAAATATAACCACAAGCAGTACCCATAAATGGTCTCCTTTTAAAAATAATAAGTTACCATAAATAATAAGGAGTTTTTTCGACAAAGTCAAGCGATTTTGTCTAAAAACTCCTTTGAAACGGAAACATTAAACAGGTGTTTAATATAATACACAGAAAATCGGGTTATTCTGACAAAATTTGTGCCAAAGCGGCAAAATCATCCATAGAGAGCTTTTCCGCACGGATGGTTCTTTCCAGTCCTGCTTGTGCAAGAGCATCGGAAACAGCGTCCTTTGGCAAGCCAAGACCTGCACTGATAGAATTTTCCGCAGTTTTACGCCTTTGGGAAAAGGCTGCCTTCACAAGCTTGAAGAAGAATAACTCATCATCCACCTTTACGGGCGGCTCGGAGCGTAAGGTCAGCTTGATAACTGCGCTGTTCACCTTGGGCGGAGGCAAAAAGGCGTCACGGGGGACAAAGAAAAGCTCCTCGCTCTCTGCATAGTATGAAACAGCTACGGTAACTGCACCGCCGTCGCGGCTGCCCACCTGAGCACAAAGCCTGTCCGCCGCCTCCTTTTGCACCATAACGGTGATGGATTTGACAGGTAGCTTGTTTTCAAGAAACAGCATAATAATAGGTGATGTAATATAATAGGGCAGGTTTGCGCAAACCGCAATATCCATACCCTTGCATTTTTCTTCAAATATGCGTGGTAAATCTGCTTTAAGAATATCCTGATTTATAATCTCAACATTATTGAAATCTGCAAGTGTTTCCTTAAGAACAGGTAACAAACGGTCATCAACCTCAAAGCTGAGCACCTTGCCGGCACGCTTTGCAAGCTCTGCCGTCAACACACCGACACCGGGTCCGATTTCCACAACACAGGTGTTTTCATCCAGGTCGGCATTGTCAGCCATATCGGGACATACGTTAGGGTCAATAAGGAAGTTTTGTCCCAATCCCTTGTTGAATGTTACGCCGTGACGTGCCATAACGGATTTAATAACATTTATATCAGAAAGATTTTTCATTACAGCCTCCGAAAACTATTGAAAAAGCACAAGAAATATAATAATATAATTATTATACAATTAAAAGGGTGATTGTCAACAATCATATTTGGAGTGGTTTTTTATGAACACTATAAAAGATGCAAAATTTATCCGCCAGGGTGAAGATTTTGGTACCGTAAGACCGGTTTTCAAAAAGGTTATCTGGCTTGATAAAAAGGTAATCAAGGCAACTCTTTGTTGCTCGGCATTGGGTTATTATGAGGCTTATCTTAACAATCAGCGTGTGGGCAAATTTATTTTTGCTCCCGGTTGGACAAGCTACGGCGTGCGCATACAGTACCAGGAGTACGATGTTACAAGCCTTCTGGAGGAGTGTAACACACTTGATATTGCCCTTGGTAACGGCAGGCGTTATCACGGCAACCCTCACGAGCACTACGAAAGCATAACAGACCGTGAGGATGCTCTTATTGCATCACTTCTTATTGAATATGATGACGGAACAACAGCCTTCTATCCCACGGATGCAAGCTGGAAATGTTCAAAGAGTAACATTATTGAATCAAGCGTTTATAATGGTGAAACCGTGGATTATAATGCTGATACCGAAGAGGAATTCTCCGTAAAGGAGCTTAACGATATCAGCACAGATATACTTGTTCCTACCGAGGGTGAAGAGGTACGCGAAATGGCTTGTCTTGATGCGGTGGAGCTTATAACCACTCCAAAGGGTGAAAGGGTTATTGACTTCGGACAGAATCTTACAGGCTATGTACAGTGGGTTGTGCCTGCTGCAAAGGGCAGGGAGTTCAGACTCCGCCACGCCGAAATCCTTGATAAGGACGGCAATTTTTACACAGATAATCTTAGGAGTGCCGTTAATGAAATCAAGGTTATTTCTGACGGCAACGAGCATATTTACAAGCCCCATTTTTCATACCAGGGCTTCCGTTACATAAGGCTTGAGGGCTTCGAGGACAATGAGATTGACATCGAAAATTTCAAGGCTTTGGTAGTTTTCTCAAATATGAAAAGAACAGGCTATTTTGCCTGCGGAAACGACCTTATTCAGCAGCTTTACGAAAATATTATCTGGGGTCAGAGAGGCAATTTCCTTGATATACCCACAGACTGTAACCAGCGTGACGAGCGTCTTGGCTGGACAGGTGACGCACAGGTGTTTGCACGTACTGCCTCAATAAACTACAGAACAACAAAATTCTTCAAAAAATGGATGAAGGACCTGGCTGCAGACCAAAGACCCAGCGGTGCTGTTACAGATGTGGTGCCTGACCTTCACGATTGGCAGAGCGACGGCTCGTCTGCGTGGGCAGATGCAGCGGTTATTGTGCCTTACTGGGTTTACAGAACATACGGTGACAAGGAGATTATCAAGAATCAGTTTGAATCTATGAAAAAGTGGATTCTGTTTATGGAGTCAAACGGAAGTGTGAGAGGTCTTTTTGATAATCATCCCCATCACTTTGGTGACTGGCTTTCTCTTGATGCAGGCAATGAGGCAACGGGTGGCTTTACCGACAAAAACCTTATCGGCTCTGCGTACCTTGTGTATTCCAACAGACTGTTTATTGAAATGGGTAAGGTAATAGGGGAGGATATGAGCTATTTTGAGGAGCTGTATAACCTCTCCCTCAAGGAATACCGTAAAAAGTACATTAACACAGGTAAGCCTGAGCATGAAACACAGACTGCAAACGTGCTTGCAATATACTTTGACCTTACAGATGACATTCAGCGCGAGGGCGCAAAGCTTGTCAAGGATATTGAGGAATGCGGACACCTTAAAACAGGCTTTGTCGGCACACCGTATCTATTGCACGCTCTTACAAAGATTGGCAGGGTTGACCTTGCATACAAGCTACTTTTCAAAAAGGATTTCCCCTCATGGCTTTTCCCTGTAACAAGGGGTGCTACCACTATGTGGGAGCGTTGGGACGGTATGAAGGTGGACGGCAGCTTTGCCACACCGGAAATGAACTCCTTCAACCACTACGCATACGGCTCTGTGGGTGATTGGCTTTATACCACTGTGGCAGGTATCGACAGCGACTTTAACGAGCCTGCATACAAGCACATTATTTTCAGACCGTTACCTATTAAGGAGCTGGGCTTTGCAAAGGCTCGCATTATTACTGAGCGTGGCGATGTTATTTCCTCCTGGGAATATACAGGAAAGGGCAATGAATGTAAATTCAGCTTCACAATTCCCACAGGCTCTCATGCTACACTCTACCTGGATAACGAGGAGTATGAGTTTGAAAGCGGTACCTACGATACTGTCTTTGATTATGAGGGATAATTTAGCTTATTTAGTGTAATATCCAAAATTTAAACACAAAATATAGCGGATTTTCAGATGAAAATCCGCTATATTTATTGACACAAAGCACCTGAATTGCTATTATATATAGTATATACGTCAGCATTTGACAAATTTTGAAAAGAGGGATTGAGGAGATGGCGAAGCACTACATAAAACGCTTCGTGTTATCTGTGGTTTGTCTTTTGTTGGTGGTTACCGCGTTTTTTGGGTGCAATAAAGGGAAGGGTGGCGAGCAAACAACCCTGACCACGACTCAGACAACGGTTGTAACTACAACACAGCCAACAACAGTACCCACAACTGCGGCACCTACAGAGCCTTCGGTGCTCAGCTACAAACACGTTAATCTTCCTGATGAACACGGTGAACGCAGAACACCGAATGTTCATTATTATGTACCTTATTCACAAAGGGTAGATGCATCCTACTTTAACGATGCGGTTTTTATCGGCGATTCAGTAAGTATGATGCTTGATTATTATAATATGTCTACATCCTGCTTCGGCGAGGCAACCTTCCTGACCTCGGGCAGTCTGAGTGCAGGCAATGCGCTATGGTCACTTGATAATCCCAAGTCAGTTCACCCCAGCTTCAGAGGGCAGAAGGTATCCTTGGCAGACGGTGTTGCAATGTCCGGCAAAAAGAAGGTTTACATTATGCTGGGCGTTAACGAAATCGGTTGGACAGGACCTCAGGGCAGTATAGACAGTCTTAAGGCGGTTGTGGATACAATTCTTGCAAAGTCCCCGGATGTCCGTTTTTATATGCAGTCTGTAACACCCCTTTCCTTTGACAGAGGCGCGCTGAATATGGAAACAGTCAATCAATACAACGCCTTGCTGTCGGAACTGTGCAAGGAACGCGGTTGGTATTACCTTGATGTAGCATCGGTTTTCAAAAATGAAAAGGGCTACCTTATACCCGAGTATTGCAGCGACCTTAACAGTATGGGAATACATTTCAATAATGAGGCATGCAAAATCTGGGCAGAGTACCTTTACACGCACGCACCGCAGGTGCCCGTTATACAACAGAGCCCTGTACAGCAAACCCAGGTGATTCAGCAAAATCAGGTGCCGCAAACACAGTATGTGCAGATTGTACCTGTTGAGGTGCACACCATTGTTGTTCAGGTTCCCGAAACAAATGTGCCTGCTACAAACCAGGCTACAAAGCCTGCAGTACCCCAGGCAACCAAACCTCCTGTAACTCAGGAAACAAGCCCCATTGCGGAAGAAACCTTTGATGAAGCAGAGTTTTCAGAATAAGTAAAGGATGATTTTTATGAAAAAGATAACAGCAATTCTCTTGTGTGTAATAATGGCAGTTACCCTTGCAGCCTGCTCATCGCAGGATGTTGAGGAAACAACTGTACCTACCGAATCAGTACAGGCAACTGAGGGCGCTCCTGCAGATACAGAGTCTGCAGACGGACAGGCTACTCTTGAATCCGTGAAGGATGAAATGATTGCGGAATTCGGAATCAAGGACCCTATTCCTCTTAACAACGGCAAGCTCCTTGACCAATACGGTATTACTGAGGAAACAATTGCTTCTCAAAGCAGCTTTATTGTTATGACAGGTGTTTTCCCTGCAGAGATTATTATGGTTGAGGCAGTAGATGAAAATGCTGCTGCAGATATTCAGGCAAAGCTTCAGACCAGACTTGACAACCTTAAGGTTCAGTCCCAGAGCTATGATGCCGACAGTTATGCCATTGCCAGCGCTTGTGAGGTTGAAGCTGAAGGCAACTATGTTGCACTTTTCTTTTCAGAGCATAACGAGGGTATGGTAGAAATTTTTAACGAGCACTTTTGATTTTTTCTGAATTTTTAAAAGCGTTTGCTCAGGCTTCTGCCCGCGCAAGCGCTTTTGTACTGTTAAATCTATGAGGGGAGAACGGATATGGTATTTTCAAGCCTGATATTTATTTTTGTTTACCTGAGTATTGTTTTACCCGTTTATTATCTATGTCCTAAAAAAATACGCAATGTGTTCCTGTTTGTTGTCAGCTTGATTTTCTACGGATACGGCGAGCCTGTATTTATTCTGCTGATGATTTTTTCTGTTACAATGAACTATGTGTTCGGTCTTTTAATGGGGAAGTATTCAGAAAACCGAAAAAAAGCTAAAATTTTGCTTGTGCTGAATGTGGTGTTGAATCTGGGGCTTCTGGGCTTTTTCAAATACGCATCATTCTTTGTGGATACCTTGAAGATTATACCCTTCTTCAGCGGTCTTGAAACTCCCGATATTCCTTTGCCCATAGGCATTTCGTTCTATACATTCCAGACAATGTCATACACCATAGACGTTTATAAGGGTGCCTGCAAGCCCCAGAAAAATTATATTGCCCTGGGTACTTATGTGTCACTCTTTCCTCAGCTTATTGCAGGCCCGATTGTTATGTATGTGGATGTTGAGCACCAGCTCACTCACAGACAGGAAAATTGGGATAAGTTCACAAGGGGCGTAAAGCTGTTTCTTGTGGGTATGGCAAAAAAAGTTCTCATTGCTAATCAGATGGGCAACCTGTGGGCAGAACTTAAGGTTGATACCGACAGCGGTCTTATAGGTGCCTGGGTAGGTATTATTGCATTTACTCTGCAGATTTATTTTGATTTTTCGGGTTACAGCGATATGGCAAGGGGACTGGGCAATATGCTTGGGTTCGAGTTCCTTAAGAATTTTGACTTCCCGTACATATCAAAGAGTATTACTGAATTCTGGCGACGTTGGCATATGTCGTTGGGTACCTGGTTCAGAGAGTACGTTTACATACCCCTGGGCGGCAACCGCTGTAAAACACTCAGGCACATGTTTAACATTATGGCGGTGTGGTTCCTTACGGGAATGTGGCACGGTGCATCCTGGAACTTTGTTTTGTGGGGTGTTTATTTTGGGGTAATTCTCCTTGTGGAGAAGTATTTCCTTTTGGAGAAGCTTGAAAAAATACCTGCAGTATTTTCACACATATATGCTCTGTTCTTTATAATTCTCGGTTGGGCGATATTCGATTTTACGGATATGTCCCTTATGGGGGAATATATTGCATCTATGTTCAGCCTGAAGAACGGCTTGCTCAGTGCAGATGCAATGCCGTTGGTGCTCAGTTATCTGCCGCTTATTGCTGTGGGTTGGTTTATGAGTATGCCTGTAGCACGCAAGGTAATATTGAAGGTGTTTTCCGTAAAGGGCGGTTGGTTTCTGCAAGCCCTTGCCTGTGTGGTTGTTATTGTTCTTTGCGTAGCCTCTCTGGTAAGCTCAAGCTACAACCCGTTCCTGTATTTCAGATTTTAAGGAGGGTATGGTATGTTTAAAAAGCTTAAACCTGTTATGCCCTCTGTGGCATTTCTGCTTGTTGTTTATATCCTGGCAGGCGCGCTTGTCCTTTTGCCAAAAAAGGACTATTCCGAAAACGAAAAAAGAATCCTGGCAGAAGCACCTGAATTTACCTTTAAAAATCTTGCTGACGGGAAATTCACAAAGGATCTGGAAACCTATGTTTCAGACAGATTCCCCTTCCGTGATGCTTTCGTGGGAATAAACGCATATTTTAATTTACTGTGTGGCAGAAACGGTACAGCTCCCGTTTATTACGGTAAGGACGGATACCTGATTTCCGCCCCCGGGGAATTAAGCGCTGACACAGCGGCAAAAAATGTTCAGAAATTTGCAGCCTTTGCAAAGGAGAATAACCTTGCTGCAACTATTATAACCGTACCGCAATGCGGATACATTATGGATGATAAGCTACCTGCTGTGCACGGTGAATATACCGATAGGGAAATTATTGATGCCGTAAGCAGTAACAAAGGGGATATGACTTATATTGATGTAAGCTCAGCCTTTTTGCAAAAGAAAAATGATGTTCAGCTTTATTATAAAACTGACCACCATATAACCTCCGCAGGAGCGTATGAGGTCTATAAGCTCTATGCCCGGGAAAACGGGCTGGACATTTCAACGGATTATCAGATTACGCATGAGTCGGATTTTTACGGCACCGCATATTCCAAGAGCGGTTATTGGCTTTCGGAACCGGATGTAATTGAAATGTGGCACAAGGAAAGCCTGAATGTTACTGTTGAAATTACGGAGCCGGGTAAGGATGTTGTTAAGAGCGATTCTCTGTTCTTTACCCAAAGGTTAGAGGAGAGCGATAAATACCCTGTTTACCTTGACGGCAACCACTCTCTCACCAAGATAACCAATCCTGATGCCAAGGGTGGCAAAATACTTATTGTAAAAGATTCCTTTGCCCACTGCTTGACAGGCTTCCTGGCAGAACAGTATAACGAAATTTATATGGTCGATATGCGCTATTACCGTAACAGCGTTTCCCAATTGGTAAAGGATAACGGAATTACCCGGGTGCTTTATATTTACGGTACACAGAGTATGGGTACAGATACTAACTCTACCTGGCTTGACTGAGTACACACTCGGTTTTCGGACAAAACAAAGCCCTCACCATTAGCCGAGTGTTCGTAAGGACACTCGGCAGTTTTATTCGTCATGCGGCGAGTGATATTGCTTCGCAGTTTTATTGTGCTTTGCACAGTGTTATTGTCTTTCAGACAGTTTTATGCGAATAAAATAACACTGAAGCCGCAAGGCTTCAATATCACTTATACATACCGGAAAAATGTTTTCAGATTGGCACATTTGCAATGTATATAACCCACTATGACACTTTCAAACAGAAAGTGTCAATTTTTTATAAAAAGAGAAATCGGGAGAACTTCCTTACAAAGTGTCTCCCGATAGTTTTTTCTGTCCGTAGCAACTCCGTGCTTTTGATGATGGCTTACGTGCTCAAGCAACCTTGAACATTGATATCATAAATGAAAAATCATTTTCGTATTCATCTGCGGCTGACGGGTATCGGTATTTTATTTCAATACTGCCGTCGTTGCCGTCATCTACGCAAATGACTGTTGTAACAATTCCGTCTTTTTGGGATGAGTAACAGGTGTTGGGGTTGGCAATCTGCAGCTTTCTGCCGCCTTGGGGAGCACCGTGCTCATTTTTTGATACGGCACAAAGGTCTGTGTAGGTTGTATCAGCCTTTGGTGTGATTGTTAAGGTCACAGCCTCATTATCCTTTGCAACGGCGGTTGTAACACCCTTTTCCTCGGTGTAGCTGAACTTATATGTGTTTATAAAAACAGAGTAATTTTTGTACGGGTCGGCAACAGGTGCGGTGGGCGCAGGGACTGATACCGAAACCTCAGGCTCACTGATGTCTGCAGCGTTTTGCGTTGTGGCTTTTGTTACGGGTGCCTGTGTTTCAACACCACCGGCTATTGTGGGTGGGGGAGTAACAGCTGTTTCGGGTTTGTCTTCTCTGCCTGTCAGTCTTTTGCCGAAAGGGGAAATCAAAACCATAACCGCAAGGGATATTACCGCAATGCACCCGAATATAATTCGGATAGCAAGGCGTTGCTTGTTTTTTGCTGTTGTTTTTTGTTCTGCCATAGTAATCTCCTGAGGAATAAAAATACGGATATTGTTTAAGATTTAAAAAAGGCCGTACGTCTGTGGCGTACGGCTCATTTTTAAAATTATGCCTTGTCCTTTGAGCCGAAAAGTTCAATCTTCTCGCGAACAGTTTCCTTGATAGCCTCGCAGCCGGGTGCAAGAAGCTTTCTGGGGTCAAAGCCCTTGCCCTGAAGGTCCTTGCCTGCCTCAATGTACTTTCTTGTAGCCTCCTGGAAAGCAAGCTGGCACTCTGTGTTAACATTGATTTTTGAAACACCGAGAGTAATAGCCTTCTTAACCATTTCTGCAGGGATGCCTGTACCGCCATGGAGAACGAGGGGCATTGTGCCTGTCTTTTCCTGAACTGCTGCAAGAGTTTCAAATGAAAGACCTGCCCAGTTTTCGGGGTATTTACCGTGGATATTACCGATACCTGCTGCAAGCATTGTAACACCGAGGTCAGCAATCATTTTGCACTCGTCGGGGTCTGCACATTCGCCTGCACCGACAACACCGTCTTCCTCGCCGCCGATTGAGCCAACCTCTGCTTCGATTGAAAGACCCTTTTCTTCACAAATAGCAACCAATTCCTTGGTTTTTGCAATGTTTTCGTCGATGGGGTAGTGTGAACCGTCAAACATAATTGATGAGAAGCCTGCCTCGATGCAAGCCTTTGCGCCTTCATATGAACCGTGGTCAAGGTGAAGTGCAACAGGAACTGTAATGCCAAGGTCATCAATCATAGCCTTAACCATATCTGCAACTGTTTTGAAGCCGCACATATACTTGCCTGCGCCCTCGGAAACACCGAGGATAACGGGAGAATTCATCTCCTGAGCAGTAAGAAGAATGGATTTTGTCCATTCAAGGTTGTTGATGTTGAACTGACCGACTGCATAGTGGCCTGCTTTTGCTTTTGTGAGCATGTCTTTTGCGTTAACTAAAGCCATTTAAAACACTCCTATGTAAAAATATTTTTGAACAAATTTATTATAACCGATTAAACGGTTTCTTCCCTTAAATCAAGAACTAACTCCTTGCTTTCGGGTATCAGGTGAGTGTACTTCACACCTGCGGCATCAAACATACGCTTTGATGCTCTGGTGGAGGATGTATCCGCATACTTGTCCGAAAGATATATAACCTCTGAAATACCGCTTTGAATAATAGCCTTTGCACACTCATTGCAGGGGAACAGGGCAACATAAATACGGCTACCCGACAGATTGCCTCCGCGGTAGTTAAGTATGGCGTTAAGCTCTGCGTGGCAAACATAAGGATACTTGGTGTCATAAGAATCCTCGGCACTTCTGTCCCAAGGGAAAACATCGTCATCACAGCCTGCAGGCAAGCCGTTGTAGCCAACTGAAAGGATGCGGTTTTCATTATTTACAATACAAGCGCCTACCTGTGTGTTGGGGTCCTTGCTGCGTTTGGCACAAAGTACTGCCGCACCCATAAAGAACTCGTCCCATGATATATAATCGCTACGTTTTGCCATTGAATTTCACTCCCCTAACCTTAATCCAATACATTATACATTTATTCTCCGTTTTTTTCAATATGAATTACGAAATTTGAGGAAGTTATATTTTTGTTGAAAATACAATTATATTATGCTATAATTTATATTCACGTTTTAATCGAAAGGTTGATTGGATGAAAGGTTATATAAAAAGAGTTACACAGAACATAAGTAAGCTTGAGCTTATCTATTGGTGGATTCTCAGATTGCTTATGATTTGCGGCATTGTTTACCGACTTGTTGAGCCGGACGGTCTGGGTACATATCAGCCTATGCAGATGGCGGCAAACCTTGTGGGTATGTTTGCTTATGAGATTTGTCAGCTTTTCCCTGCAAAGACATTTCCCCGATATTTTTCTCACAAATACCAGAATTTAAGTATTCTTGTATTTTTTCTGGCATCCTTCGGTGGAGCGTTTCTTAATTTCTACTATATTCTTCCGGGCTTTGACAAGGTGCTTCATGCCTTCGGAAGCGGTGTTGGTGTGTATGTGAGCTATGAATTTATCTGTGCCATCCAGCTCCGTGATAAGGTTAAGTGCCCTGCCAATATTGCTGCAATTGCCGCAATGGGTGTTGCGCTTATATTTGCTACCGGATGGGAAATTTTTGAGTTCAGTTTTGACCAGTGGTTCGGTGGCGATGCACAGCACTGGGATCTGCAGAAGGCAATTGAGGAAGCAGGCGGCTTAAAGGAAAATGTTTTTATGCTCATTCCCCTTGATGAAGAGCGCTTTGATGCACGTTTTGCCATAATGGATACAATGGCAGATACAATTCTCAATTTGGTCGGTGCGTTGGTGATGTATGTTGCTTTGAGAATTAAACCGTACAGACATACAGGAAACAACAATATAAACAAATTTATTGAAGAAGAATTGGCTAAAAACACCAAAGAACAGGCAGAGGTATAAATAATTATTGATTATTGGCAAAAAAAGATATATAATCAATGTGTATAATTATAAGGAGGCTTTCCTATGAGTAAAAAAGTATTGGCAGTTGTACTGTCACTTATACTTACTTTCTCGGTAGTGGCAGTTCCCGTTGGTGCTGCAGACATCGTTCTGCCGGAAACAAGTATTGAAAATACACTTAACTATTTTATTGACAGGTTAATGCACTTTGTTCTGACCTATCTCAATCAGTTCTGGCCCGGTTACGAGGACAATTGGGATACTGAGGAGGACTATGTTGCAGATATCTTCTATGAGGGTGACAAGAATTTTGATGAAACAGTTGACCCTGCTGCACAGTGGAAGCTGGGCTATGGCGGTGCATCACTTCTTGACAGCATTGACCCCATGAACGGTCAGTTCTTCCTTGCAGGCTCTCTTGAAATTGCTGCAGGTCGTGTTCCCTCAAAGGTTCTTGATGACCAGCGTGTACGCGCTTATGCTATCAGCGATGGTGTTGGCGGTACAGTTGTTCACGCGGTTATTGACGGCTTCGGTCTTCCCCGTGGCGACGTTATGGTAATCCGTGAAATGTTCCGTGAGTTTGCAGAGGCACACAATGTTGTTTCTGTTAACGTTTCAGTTCTTCACCAGCACTCTTGTATTGATACACTTGGTATGAATATTCCTCTTCTGCAGGGTCTTCTTGCAAACACAGGTAATGCTGCATCCGGTGGCTTGATTGAAAGCGCTAAGGTTCAGAAGAATGCCGAGTTTATGGATAACGTATACAAAAAGACTGTTTATGCAATGAAGAGAGCGGTCGTTAATATGAAAGAGGGCGACCTTTACTACGGTAGCACAGATATTTCTGATTATATCAGAGATAAGCGTGACCCTCAGGCATTTGACCCCAATCTTAACAGACTCCGCTTTGTTCCCACAGACGGTTCTGATGAAACCTGGATTCTTGAGGCAGGCATCCATTGTACAGGTAACGGTGCAGGGGGCGATGTTCTTACTGCTGACTATCCCTACTACATTGAAAAGCGTGTCCGTGAAGAGGTTGGCGCAAACGTAGTATTTGTTATTGGTTCAGAGCTTGCTATTTCAGCGCGTACAGTTCGTCTTTGCCTTGAGTGTCAGGAGGTTGCAGATATTGCAAAGCCTGCAGATGAAGACGGTATATATGAAATCAGCTGTCCGTCATGTGGCAAAAAGACAGTTCCCGATGATGAAGGCGACTTCACAACTGAGGATGCCAAGGATTATATTGCAACTGTTGACGAGTGGTACAGAATGAACACTCCTGTTGTTACAACCTACGACTATGATCTTATAGACTATGGTTACACTATTGCCGAAAAGGCTATGGAAATTGACAACGATGTTAAGCTTGACCCCGTTCTTAACATTGCTCACGAGGAAGTAAGCATCGATGTTGAAAACCAGATTCTTACACTTGCCGCACGCGAGGATATCCTTAATGCAGTTATTGTAAAATCAGGTGACGGATACAAGATGATTACCGAAATCGGTTATATGGAATTAGGCAACGAGGTTGCAGTATTCCTTTGCCCCGGTGAGTTTGATCCTCTCCTCATTTACGGTGGTCCCGAGTCAGGCGATGCAAGCTGGATGGGCGGCGAATGGACCTTGTCCGCACTTAAGGATGTTACAGATTGTGATACAGTTATGGTTTACGGTCTTTGCAACGACCAGGCAGGTTATGTCCTCAGAGATAACGAGTACCATTCACTCCTTTCAGAGAATGAAGAGGTTAACGTACTCAGCCGTTCAGCAGGCTCCACATTTGTAAGCTCATTTATGGATCTTATTGCATCAACAGAGGCATAATTGAATATACAATTTACAGAGACATCCTCGGATGTCTCTGTTGTTGTTTTTTATAGATTTTTATATGAAAATTTATTTATTTTTCTTATTGCATTTACTTTGGTAAAGTATTACAATAGTATAAACTACTATCACCATAGGGTGAGTAGCGTCGTTTTTTGTATATTTTACAGGAAAGGTAGATATTAATGAAAAAGACAAAAAAGCTTATAGCAATCCTTTGTGCAGTTGCTATGCTTGCAGGTGTTATGTCAACAATCGGCCTTGCAGCTGAAACTGATGTTGATTATCAGATTACCAGCCCATACGAGAATGTTGACTGGTCCTGGAAGCAGTATAAAACTGACCTTCACTCACACACAACCGCATCTGACGGTGATAACACTCTTAAAGAGATGATTGAGGTCAACTATGACTACGGCTTTGATATTTATGCCGTTTCAGACCACGGTATTACAAGCTACAGTTGGGTAGATCAGCCTGTTATCCCCGAGCTTAAATTCTTCCTGGATATGAGAAATCCCGGTACAGAAATAGTTACGCTTGAGCCCAAGGGAATTACCTTTGAGGGCCTTGAGTATAATGTTGTTCAGGAAAACGGCGATGACTATTACTACCAGGTTTCAGAGGATGGTGCAGAGGGTCACAGGATGCTCCGCGTGCCTTATGCTAATGAACAGAATCCCACATCACTTAACAATGCCCACGTTAACACTTGGTTTGTTGACTATGGTCACGGTGTTGTAGGCGGTACAAGCGACTATGAAACACCCATCAAGGCTGTTGATGAGTTAGGCGGACTTTCCGTTATTAACCATCCGGGTGAATATACAAACGCCCGTGATGAGCAGTATACTGAGGATGCTTACGGTGAAGGCTACGATTATTATATCGATAAGTTTGAGAGCCTTCTTACAAAATATCCCTCCTGCATCGGTATTGATATGAACTCCAAGGGCGATTCCAGAACACGTCACGACAGAAAGCTCTGGGATATTATGCTTATGGACCTTACACCTGCAGGCAGAAATGTTTTCGGTATTGCATCAAGTGATGCTCACAGAATTTCCGCAGCATACACAGGTTATACAAGAGTTCTTATGCCCGAGCTTACATCTGCCGCACTCCAGGATGCGCTGGCAAACGGTGAGTTCTTTGCAGCAAGCAGATGCCTTGGTAACCACAATGAATTGGTTGAGTATTCAGAGTACCTTCTTGAGAACGGCTCTGCAGAGGCACAGGCAATTGCACAGGATATTCTCGACAGACAGGCAGAGGATTACGATGCAAAGTACGAGGCTCCGTACGATGTGGAAGCTCCTATGGTGAACTCCGTAATTGTTGATGACGACAATGATATGATTGTTCTTGATGTTGAGAACGAGTATTGTGTTCGTTGGATTGCCAACGGCAAGACTATTGCCTGGGGCGATGTTATCGACCTTGATGATTACAGCGATGAAATCGGAACTT
Organism: Acutalibacteraceae bacterium; assembly: GCA_045602985.1. GTDB lineage: Bacteria > Bacillota > Clostridia > Oscillospirales > Acutalibacteraceae > DTU089. The sequence continues at coordinate 17,205 of JAZULH010000081.1, forward strand.
ATGTAAGAGCAGAAATTTTTGGTGAAGGCGGTATCGTTTATACTCAGGCTATTATGCTTGATTATGATGATGCTCCCGAATCAGAAAACAAAACACAGGCTCTTGATTTCTGGTGGATAGCAAGCGTTATTCCCGATACAATCGTACGATTCCTTAAGGAAATCAAAATTTTTGCATATCTTTGGGAAGAGCTTAATTAATTGAATAAAGCTTTATCGGGGCTATGATATGTAGCCCCGATAATTTTTTCCGTATTTATTGTATTATGTTTTTTTATATGATAAAATAATGTGAATATTTTTTTAAAGAGGTAGTATTATGAATGCTATTATTACAGTAGTAGGTAAGGATAAGGTTGGCATTATGGCAGGTGTGTGCAACACTCTGCAAAGGGTTAATGTTAACATCCTCGACATCAGCCAGACAGTTCTGCACAATGATATATTTACAATGAATATGCTTGTTGATATATCACGTGCCAATTCAGGTTATGACAAAATTGTGGATGCACTTAACGATGAGGGCGAGCGCCTGGGTGTCAGTATCCGTATTCAGCGTGAAGAAGTTTTTGATGCAATGCATAAAATCTGAGGTGGCGTATGATTAACCAGCACGAAATTTTAGAAACTCTTAATATGATAGATAATCAGCATCTTGATATACGCACCATAACAATGGGTATATCGTTGCGTTCCTGTGCGCACCCCGAACCCAAGGTTTGTGCGCAGAGGATGTATGATAAAATAACAGCTTATGCACAGAATCTCGTTAAAACAGGTGAGGATCTGGAGCGTGAAATGGGTATTCCCATTATTAACAAGCGTATTTCCGTAACACCCATTGCCATTGCGGCAGAGAGCTGCGAAACTGAAGATTATTCAATTTTTGCAAGGGCTATGGATGATGCGGCAAAGGCTTGCGGTGTTAACTTTATAGGCGGTTTTTCCGCACTTGTTCAAAAAGGCTTTACCATAGGGGACAGGAGGCTTATTGCTTCCATACCTGAGGCACTTGCAACAACAGATTTTGTGTGTTCCTCGGTTAATGTGGGCTCAACAAGGGCAGGCATAAATATGGATGCTGTAAAGCTTATGGGCGAAACCATCAAAAAGACTGCACATATTACAAGGGATAATGACGGTTTTGGCTGTGCAAAGCTTGTTGTGTTTTGCAATGCTGTTGAGGATAATCCTTTTATGGCAGGCGCTTTCCACGGAGTGGGCGAGCCTGAATGTGCAATAAATGTGGGCGTTTCCGGTCCCGGCGTTGTTTATAATGCACTTAAGGAGGTAAGGGGAGAGCCCTTCCACGTAGTGGCAGAAACTATCAAGAAAACAGCATTCAAAATTACACGTATGGGTCAGCTTATGGCAAGCGAGGCTTCAAAACGTCTTGGGGCAGAGTTTGGCATTGTAGACCTCAGCCTTGCTCCTACGCCTGCTGTCGGTGACTCTGTTGCCCGCATACTTGAGGAAATGGGTATTGAGGTCTGCGGTACTCACGGTACCACAGCGGCACTTGCCTTGCTTAACGATGCGGTTAAAAAAGGCGGTGTTATGGCATCGTCAAGTGTTGGCGGACTTTCAGGTGCATTTATTCCCGTATCTGAGGATGAGGGTATGATAGCCGCTGCAGAAAAAGGTGTGCTTACTCTGGATAAACTTGAGGCAATGACCTGTGTTTGCTCTGTTGGTCTTGATATGATAGCAGTACCCGGAGACACATCTGCAGAAACAATTTCTGCAATTATTGCCGATGAGGCAGCAATAGGTATGATAAATAATAAAACAACTGCAGTCAGGATAATCCCTGCACCCGGCAAAAAGGTGGGCGATTCTATTGAAATGGGCGGTCTTTTGGGTACAGCACCTGTTATGCCCGTCCACGGCGAAGGCAGTTTTGATTTTATTAACAGAGGCGGCAGAATTCCTGCACCCCTTAACAGTCTTAAAAACTAAGGAGAGAGTATAATGAGTTATTTGAATGATCATTTTTATGAGTTTTGCAAAAGGCTGGACTTTCCTCAGGAGGCAGTAGCTGTATTTGAGGATACAGTTAAGCTTATTGAGGGCAATTCTGAATATCTTGAGGAGTTTAACGCTATTAAAAATGAATATATGTACCCGGAAGCACACGATATAGGTCCCCGTCTTGAGGAGCTGGAGACTTTTGCTGAGAAAATCGGTGTAAATGAATATACAATCGACTTTGTATTCTTTATGATATGCAGCGAAATTCTTCTGGAGCGTTACAGGGAGAAAGGTATCAGCGAGGACATTTATTGGGAATCAATGATGGATATGAAGTATAAATTCAACGAGTGCCTTGATTGCAAAGGTGTTTACGGCTCCTTTGTTGCAGGTTGGTTTGACGGCTTCTTCCGTATGATGCGCTTCAGTATGGGTCGTTTCCAATTCGAGTATTCGGATTTTGACCGTGAGGACTACACTACCGAAAGCGGCATTACAATCAAAAAAGGCGAAGAGGTTCTCGGCTTTCATATTCCCTGGTCCGGCGTATCTCTTACGGATGATGTGCGTATTGATTCCTACAAAAAGGCTTATGAATTTTTTAAGGAAGAGCATTGCCGTCCTGACGGCCTGATGGTTTTTAAGTGTGGCTCATGGCTCCTTTATAAGGGTCACTACGACTTCCTGCCTGAAAAGTCAAATGTTCTCCGCTTTATGGATGACTTTATTATCCTTGAAAGCAACGAGAAGGACGAGTTCACCGATGCATGGCGTCTTTATGGCGGTGCGGGCTACAAAAAGCCCGAGGAATGGCCAGAGGATAACTCCCTTTACCGTGCATTTAAGCAACGTGTTCTCAGCGGCGGTAAAACAGGCACAGGCTTTGGTATTGTAATCTTCGACGGCGAAAAGGTTGTTAAATAATTTACGATTTTCGGATAAAAATAAGGGTTCTGCAGGAATTTACCTGTAGAACCCTTTTGTTTGTGCTGTTTTATACGGTATTAGTGATTGCATTACTGTAAAAGCGTTATGCCTGTGCTTCCTGTGCTTTTTTGCGCTCTGCTTTTTTCTTGCGTGCCTTGTAAGAGTTGAGCTCCTGCACACATTCGTCGGGCAGGTCACATTCACCTACAGAGATAACCTGCTTATTGTAAAGACCCTTGAAGTTTGAGCCGCCTGTGGTAAGAATTTTTTTCTTCTTTGCATATTTTGCAAAAGCAGCCTTTTCATCGTCGGTTATATCGGGTGTGTAAATTTCAATACCGTCAAGTCCTGCCTCAACTAATTCGTCAAGGAGTTTGTCGTTCTTACACTTCTGCGGATTTGCAAGAACAGCAATACCGCCTGCCTCGTGGATGGCGTCAAGTATTGAAAAGATGTCCTCATACTCGGGAACGTGGTTTATGTTACCGGGAGCATCAGGTGAAAAGAGTTCCTTGTAAAGATCGCCGTAAATTCTGTCTGCAAAGCCGTTTTCAATAAGAGCCTGCATAATATGTACCTTGAACACGTTTGTGGAGCCCGTTGCACACTTAACAACAAACTCGGGAGTAATGGGATACTTCTGTGCTGTTTTAAGTGTCATAAGGTGGGAGGATTTTTTTCTGATGAGAGAACTGCGGCGACAAAGACCTTCCAGTCTGTCAGGGAAATCGGGCTTGTAGCAAAGCATATGAATTTCCTGGCCGTTGGTCTTGTCTGTGCCTGAAAGCTCAACACCGGGTATAACTGTAACGCCGTGTCTTTCACCGATAACTTTACCCCTGACGGTGCCTGCAAGACAGTCGTGGTCTGTAATAGCAATTGTTGTAACGCCGCGTTTTTTGGCAAGTAAAATTAAATCCTCAATGCCTAACGAGCCGTTTGATAACCTGGTGTGCAAATGTAAATCCGCTGACATCTTATCCTTCCTTCCGTGCTTTCCCGTAAGGGAAATTTTTCCATATATACCTGAATTTTTTATGAAATATATTGCAAGTTTATGTAATTATCTTTTTGTTCAAACAGAAAAATACGGTTTTATGACAAAAAATAGCAGACATACCCCGAATATATTAACTATACAATCATTTTACTATCTTTTCCAAAAAAATGCAAGCAAAAATTTGTATTTAAACACTAAATTCGTCAATAAAAATTTGTGTATATTATAAATATCAATATTTGCATTTTTATACATTATGTGATATTATTTTTCTATGAGTGATTTGGTTTATGTAGCCCTCAGCGGAGGAGTGGATTCCGCTGCAGCGGCAATACTTTTAAAACAGCGCGGGTATGAGGTCCGCGGTGTTATTTTGCGCTTAAAGCCCGGGAATCTTGCGGATGATGATATTCGTGATGCTCAGCTTGTGGCAGATGCCCTTTCAATTCCCCTTGAGGTTCTTGACAGGCGCGAGGAGTTTAAAGCAATCACAGATTACTTCTGCAAGGCATATATTGACGGGCTTACACCCAACCCCTGTGTTTTGTGCAACCCAACCGTTAAGTTCAGATTGTTGCTTGATTATGCGTTGGAGCAGGGTGCAAAATACCTTGCAACGGGTCACTATTCAACTATAGTAAATAAAAACGGGGTTTACTATATTCAGAAAAACCCGTCGGGCAAGGACCAGAGCTATTTCCTTTGCGGTCTTAACCAGGATATTCTGTCCAGGGTGATTTTTCCCTTAAGTGATTTGACCAAGCCCGAAATCAGGTCGCTTGTTGAGGCAGAGGGAATTCCCGTTGCCGCGAAAAAGGATAGTCAGGAGGTTTGCTTTATTCCTGACAATGACTACATTTCATTTATTGAAAAAAACTTTAATCCTGATGCTGCACCAGGTGATTTTATTTCAAAGACCGGCGAAAAATTAGGAACCCACTCCGGTCTGTATAAATACACCATAGGACAGCGCAAGGGTCTTGGTGCTTTCGGAAAGCCTATGTATGTGCTGTCACTTGATCCGCAGAAAAACACGGTTACAATCGGTGATAATTGTGATTTGTTTACAGATACTGTTTGTGTTAAGGATATGAGCTTTCTTGCAGGCTCACCCCCGGCAGACAGCTTTGACTGTCTTGTGAAAATACGGTGTGCCGCACCGCCTGCTGAGGCAAGGCTCACACTTACACAAGGCGGAGCAGAAATCGTTTTCAACAAACCGCAACGAGCCGCGGCGCCCGGTCAGACTGCCGCAGTTTACATTGATGACATTCTTATTGGCGGAGGTACTATATGCAATCATTAAAAAAATTGTATAAGGTGGGCATCGGACCATCCAGCTCTCACACCATGGGTCCGCAGTATGCTGCCGAATATGTTAATGAGCATTTTCCTGATGCAGATTTTGTAAAGGTGGTGCTTTACGGCTCTCTGGCGCTTACAGGTGACGGTCACGGCACTCAGACAGCTCTGTCATCTACCCTCAATGCCCGGAACGAGATTGTTCTTGATACCGCCCAACAGGATTTACCCCATCCCAACACATTGGATTTCTTTATATATGATTCTGAGGGGAATCAGGTGGAAAAGGTCAGGGCTATGAGCATCGGCGGAGGAGAAATCCGCATTGAAGGACAGCCGGAGGTTACAGCGCCCGAGGTTTATCCCCAAAAGAATTTTGAGGAAATTAAGGACTATTGTCTTATGCACCATCTGCGACTGAGCGACTATGCCGCCAAGTTTGAGGGGGAGGAGATTTTCCCCTTCCTTAAGACAATATGGGAGAGAATGAAGCTTACGGTACGTGAGGGACTTGCCTGTGAGGGTATCCTGCCCGGCGGACTCGGGGTTGAGCGAAAGGCAAGATTTTTGTATGCACAGCGCCATATGGATGAAACTCCGGAAACACGTGAAAACAGACTTGTTTGCTCATATGCCTTTGCCGCAAGCGAGCAAAACGCAGGCGGAGGAATAATAACAACTGCACCGACTTGCGGTGCATCGGGTGTGTTGCCTGCAGTACTGTACTATATGCAGGAGAAAAAGGGCTTCACCGATTTTGAAATTGCCAAGGCGCTGGCGGCGGCAGGTATAATAGGTAATGTGGAAAAGCAAAATGCATCCATAAGCGGTGCAGAGGCAGGCTGTCAGGCAGAAATCGGCACCGCGTGCTGTATGGCGGCGGCAGCCCTTGCAGAGCTCCATTTTATGGACCTTGACCAGATTGAGTATGCCGCAGAAAATGCTATGGAGCATTATCTGGGACTTACCTGTGACCCTGTTTGCGGACTTGTGCAGATACCCTGTATTGAGCGTAATGCAGTTGCCGCAATGAGGGCAATAAATGCCTTGTCCCTTGCCAATTTCCTTACATCTACACGTAAGGTTAAGTTTGATACTGTTGTCCACACAATGTATCAGACGGGTAAGGATCTGATGAACAAATACCGTGAGACAAGTGAGGGTGGTCTTGCCCTGCACTATGAAGCGTAAGGAGGTAAATATATGGCTAAACAGAAAAAAGAAAAGGAAATCAACAATCATCCTAATAAAATAGGGTTCAAGGATGTTGCAGGTTATACCACGGCGGAAGCCGCCAATATGTTTAACCTTACATATATCACAAGCTATCTCAAAATTTTTATGACTGACGTTTTGAAGATTCAGCCGAAGCTTGTTGGTTATATGTTCATTGTTACACGCTTGTGGGATGTTATCAATGACCCGTTGTGGGGTGCCATTGTAGCAAAGCGCAAGCCTGGTAAGGACGGTAAATTCCTGCAGTATTTAAGGCTTGTTGCCGTGCCCTTGGGTATATCAACAGTATTATGCTTCCTACCTTATTCTGACCGCAGTTCAATTTTTTATAATCCGACTCTTGCAAACAATCCAACGCTTTTGTTTGCGGTGTGTATTATAACCTACCTGATTTACTGCACAATGTATACCGCCATGAACATACCCTTTGGTTCATTGGCATCGGTTATTACAGATGACCCGAAGGGCAGAAATGTTCTTTCAACAGCACGCTCGCTCGGTTCGGGTGTGGGCGGTGCCGTTGTTACACTTATTGCTCCGTTTATCATCTATGTGGGTACAGGTGTTATGGACGAGCAAACAGGTAAAGAGATTGAGGTTGCCGACGGTAACAGAATGTTTATTTATGCTCTTGTTATGGGTGTAATGTCAATAGCATTCTACCTCATCGGTCACAGAAACCTTAAGGAAAGAGTTCCTGCTTTTGATGAGGAAAAGGTGGATTTCAAAAAGACATATCTCGGCCTTTTCAAATCAAGACCCTTTGTAATGATTACCATTTCAGGTGTCCTTATTTCAGGTCAGCTGCAGTTCAATTCATTTAACTCGTACCTCTATAAAAACTATTTTACAAACACAGGTCTTAGCGTTCTGGGAACAATTTGTACATACCTTCCCATGGCGGCGTTGATTCTGTTTACACCAAAGCTTGCTGCAAAATACGGCAAGAAGGAGCTTTGCGGCAGAATGTCCATTATTTCTGCGGCAACATCTGTTTTCCTTGCAGTTACTGCAAATAATCAGGATTTTATTATGTGGATAAACCCTCAGCAGGGCATTTATCCTGCATGGCTGTTTATGGCTTGCCTTCTTCTTATCGGTTTTGGCTACACCTTTGTCAGCCTTACCTGCTGGGCAGTTGTTATGGACGTTATTGACTACCAGGAATGGAAAACAGGCGAAAGAAACGAAAGCGCGGTGTATTCTGCCTACACCTTCGGCAGACAGCTCGGTCAGGCAATTGCAGATGCAGGCGGACTCTTCCTGCTGCAGTGGGCAAAATATGACAGCGAAACTGCAGGTATCGGCTTTATAACTGCCAACGATACAAGTAACAAGATTATGTTCATTTGTACTATTATCCCTGCATTTGTTTATGTTGGTGTATGGTTGATTTTCAAATTCGGTTATCCCCTTACAAAGGAAAGATTGGAGCCTATTTATGCAGAATTGCTGGAGAAGCATCAGGCAGAAAATCAGGCAGTAGCTTCAGAATAATAAACGACAGCGTTCTCCGGTCGGGTGTTCACAAGAACACCCGACTGTTTTATTGCTGTGAATAGTGGTATTAACCTTATATGTAGTTAATATGTTCACAGAAAATTTGTGTTATTTTATATTTTATTTGTATGTGCACACTTGTTTTGAATACGTTGTTCTGCTATACTATACTGTGTATTTTTATGTACCAGAATATATCAGAGGTGCACCTATGAGAAAAAACCTTTTAAGCATTATAAAAAAACCTGTTTCACTTATACTTGCCGTGTGCTGTGTGCTTGGTGTCACAGCCTTTTCGGGTTGCGGTGTTTTCACAAATTCCGTAACAATGACGGTTAATGACGTTGTTATCGGGGAGGACATTTTTGTTTATTTCCTTGATGCCGCAACGGTGGAATTAGGCGTTGATGCAGAGTATGAGCAGCTGGAAACACGAGCCGTTCAGCTTGTTGACCGCTATTTTAAAACAAACTCCCTTGCGGCGGCGGAGGGGATTTCCCTTACAACTGCCGAAAAGGCAAGCGTTTCCGAAAATGTGAATTCTGCATGGACAATTTACGGCAATTATTACAGCAGTATCGGTCTTACCCGTGAAACCCTGACAAAGGTTTATACGGCAGAGGCATATCGTCAGGCTCTTATGATGAAGTTCTACGGCAAGGGAGGTATTCAGGAAATTGCCGAAACACGACTTTATGCCAACTTTAATCTGAATTATACGGTTTTTCAGACAATTACAGGCTACCTTACCCAAACAGACGGAGCAGGCAACAAAAAGCCCATAAGCAAAAATGAGGCTGAAACAATTGTGCTGAAATTCCAGAATGTTCTTGCCATGGTTAATTCCGGTGAGCAGACACTTGAGCAGGCGGCAGACTACCTTGCATCAACAGGGTTGCAGTGTGCTGTGCAGACAGTTGTTCTGCACAAGGATGATACATCATATCCTGCAGGATTTTTTGATAAAATACAGAGCCTGCAGGCGCGAAAAGCCACTATAATTTCAAGCACCGATTATATCTTCCTTGTGGTGCGCGGCGAAACCAATATGGCAAGCCGTTATTTTGAGCAGATGAAGCCGGAAATTATTATGGACATTGCAGATGATAACATTGACGGCATTATTGACGGCGCATATATTGTCAACAACGCCATAAACAGGGAGACCGCACAGAGCTATCTTGCGGCAATTAAATATGAAAAGAGCAGATAATATGAACCTTGCTTTGGAAAACATTATGACACGGCAAACCATTCGTGAATATACAAGGGAGCAGATTCCCCTCGATATTCTGCAGGCTGTGCTTGATGCGGCAATCAGAGCGCCCAGCGGCAGAAACACCCAGCCCTGCCACCTCAGGGTGCTTTCCAATCCCGAAATACTTGACGAAATGAACACAGATTTTAAAAATCTGGTGGGTTGGGATACGCCTGCTTACACGGGTTGGGATGTACGTCCTGTTTACCACAATGCGCCCGTGTTCATTTTTATTGTTGCCCCCACAAAGGACGGTATGTCAGGCGGACTTATGGCAGAAAATATTGCACTTGCCGCCCATGCTCTTGGTCTTGGGTCTTGTATGGTAGGCTCTCTCGGGGCCTTGTTTGACGACGAAGAAAATGCACGCAAGTGGAAGCAGATTATTGATATACCTCAGGATTGGGAATATGTTCTGGGTATGACCCTTGGCTATCCCAATGAAAAGCCGCCCTTTAAGGACAGGGAGGGCGGACATATTAAATTTATAGGATAACAGGCGATTATAATGAGTTACTTTGCAGGTACATATGATGTTGCCGTAATCGGTGCAGGTCACGCAGGTATTGAGGCTGCTCTGGCGAGTGCACGGCTTGGCGCATCTACCATAGTTTTTACGGTTAATCTGGACTGGATTGGCAATATGGCGTGTAATCCGTCAATCGGCGGTACATCCAAGGGTCACCTTGTGCGCGAGATTGATGCCTTAGGCGGCGAAATGGGCAAGGCGGCGGACAAAACTCTTATTCAGAGCAGAATTCTTAATTTGGGGAAGGGTCCTGCGGTTCATTCCCTCAGGGCACAGATTGACCGCCGCGATTATACACAGTATATGAAGCATTGCCTTGAAAATCAGCAGGGGCTTGATTTAAAGCAGGCGGAGATAGTTTCTCTTTATAAAAACGGCGAGGGCTTGTGGGAGTTTTCAACACAGCTCGGTGCAACCTACACCGCTAAGTGTGTGATTATTGCCACAGGTACATTCCTTAAAGGCAAGATTTTTGTAGGGGATGTTTCCTTTGAGAGTGGACCCGACGGTATGTTCCCGTCAAATGACCTTTCACAGGCGTTGCTTGATCTGAACATTCCTTTAAGACGATTCAAAACAGGTACACCGCCACGTGTAAACAGGCGAAGCGTGGATTTTACAGACCTTGAAGAGCAAGTGGGAGATGAGGTAATTACCCCATTCTCCTTTGAAACACCCGATGGTGTATTGGAAAACAAAGCCATTTGCCACATTACATACACAAACCTTGAGACAAAGCAGGTTATACTTGACAACCTCCACCGTTCACCCCTCTATTCCAACAAAATTGAGGGTGTAGGACCGCGCTATTGTCCCAGCATTGAGGATAAAATTGTTCGTTTTTCTGAAAAAGAAAGGCATCAGATATTCATTGAGCCCTGCGGTCTTGATACAGAGGAGCTCTACCTGCAGGGAATTTCATCATCCCTGCCGGAGGATGTGCAGTTAAAAATACTCAAAAGCATAAAGGGTCTTGAAAATGTTAAGGTTATGCGCACAGCATACGCTATTGAGTATGATTGCGTGGATCCCCTGGCACTTAAATCTACATTGGAGTTTTCTGACCATGAGGGTCTTTACGGTGCAGGTCAGTTTAACGGCTCATCAGGTTATGAGGAGGCGGCGGCACAGGGACTTATTGCAGGCATTAATGCCGCCCGTAAGGTCCTGGGTAAGGGTGAATTTACTCTGGACAGAAGCACATCATACATCGGAACACTTATTGATGACCTTGTTACAAAGGGCTGCCGTGACCCATACAGGATGATGACCTCCCGTAGCGAATACCGCCTTATCCTGCGTGAGGATAATGCAGACCTCCGCCTGACGGAAATGGGTTATAATATAGGACTTATTTCACAGGAAAGGTATAATAAATTGCTGGAGAAAATCCGACTTATTGAAGAGGAAACTGCCCGTATTTCAAAGGTGGGCATTGCACCCTCGGAGGAGCTTAACAGGGTTCTTGCGGAGTCGGGAACAGCACCATTGGGGACAGGCTGTAAGCTTTGCGACCTTATAAAACGCCCCCAATTGTCCTATGAAATACTTGCACCCTTTGATAAAAAACGCCCCGATCTTCCCCGACAGGTTTTTGAACAGGTGGAAATTAACCTTAAGTATGAGGGGTATATAAAGCGTCAGCTTGCGCAGGTGCAGGAGCAAAAACGCCTTGAGGTAAAGAAAATACCTGCGGATATTGATTATGACAAGGTAACAAACCTTCGACTTGAGGCCATAGAAAAGCTGAAAAAAATAAAGCCCGAAACAATCGGGCAGGCATCCCGTATAAGCGGTGTTTCACCTGCGGATATTGCCGTGCTTCTTATTTATTTAAAATAATTTCTTAAAGGAGTTTTTGTTATGATACCAAGAAACGAGCATCCGAATCCCGGCTTTTACAGAAATGATTACTTGAATCTCAATGGTGAGTGGGATTTTGCGTTTGATTTCAGTAACAGCGGTCTTGACAGAAAGCTTTATAAAAACGATGTGGTTTTTGATAAAAAAATTATTGTGCCGTTTTGTCCCGAAAGCGAGCTTTCAGGCATCGGCTACAAGGATTTTATGGCGGCTGTGTGGTATAAGAAAACAGTTAATCTTACAAAGGAGCAGCTGTCAAAGGGTAAGGCATTTATTGTTTTCGGCGCGGTTGACTTCCACGCAATGGTATATGTAAACGGTGAGTTTGCAGGCGAGCACTACGGCGGATACATATCCTTCAGAATTGATGCCACAAAATTCCTTAAAGAGGGGGATAATATTATCACGGTTTATGCTGAGGATGACACCCGTGATTATCATCAGGGTCGTGGTAAGCAGAGTGAGCTTTATTACTCACACGATTGTGATTACACCCGTACAACAGGTATCTGGCAGACAGTTTATATGGAGTTCTGCCCCGAAAATTATATTAAAAGCTTCAAGGTTTACCCCAATATTGCAGAGGGCAGCGTTACAATCAGCGCTGACCTTAATGGAAAGGGCGAGTTTTATGCAGCTGCTTTCTGGGAGGGCAAAGAGGTTGGATCTGCAAAAGCAGAGTGCTTTGGTCAGACAGCCACAATAACCGTTGACCTTTCCGAAAAGCACCTTTGGGAGGTTGGCAAGGGCGGTCTTTACAGCCTTACACTTTCATTTGCAGGCGATATTGTAACAAGCTACTTCGGTCTTCGCGAGGTAAGGCTTACTGATAAGGCTGTTGAAATCAACGGCAAGCCTGTTTTCCAAAGGCTTGTGCTTGACCAGGGCTTCTACCCCGATGGTATTTACACAGCACCATCAGCCGAGGCGCTTAAAAATGATATTCTGCTTTCAATGAAGGTGGGCTTTAACGGTGCACGACTTCACGAAAAGATTTTTGAGCCCCTTTTCCTCCACTATTGCGACGAATTAGGCTACATCGTATGGGGTGAGCACGCAAACTGGGGTATGGATTGGTCACACTTTGATTCAATTCGCTATTATCTCCTTGAGGTTGAGGAGGAAATCGAACGTGATTTCAACCATCCTTCAATTATCGGTTGGTGTCCCTACAATGAAACCTGGGATATCGACGGCAGAAAGCAGGATGACGACGTTCTCCGTATTGTTTACAGAACAGTAAAGGCTATGGATAAAACACGTCCCTGTATCGACACAAGCGGTAACTATCACGTTGAAACAGATATTTTCGACGTTCACGACTATGACCAGGATGTTTCAGTTTTCAAGGGTCATTATGATGACCTTGCAGAGAAAAACATTCTCTTTGACCATCAGGGTCACAAGCAGACCTGGAAGGGTGAGCCTGTGTTTATGAGTGAATACGGCGGAATCAGAGTCGAGCTTGCTGCCTTTAACGAGAATGATAAAGAAAAGGCATGGGGCTACGGCAATGCAGCAACTTCACTTGAGGAGTTCTATGAGCGTTACGACGGACTTACCACAACACTTATTGACAACCCCAAGATGATAGGTTTCTGCTACACTCAGCTTACAGACGTCGAGCAGGAATTAAACGGCATTTACAGATATGACCGTTCAGAGAAATTTGATGCCGAGGTTCTTTACAAAATCAACACAAAGAAAGCGGCAATAGAGGAATAAGGTTTTTGATTATAGATTCATATTGAAAGGAGCATCAACGTTATGGATAAAGAAAGTAATATGATAATTTTTAAAACAGACGACAATCAGATATCCGTTGACGTTCGTTTTCATAATGAATCTGTCTGGCATACGTTAGACCAGATGTCAGCACTTTTTGAAAGGGACAAATCTACCATTTCAAGGCATATAATAAACGTT
>JAZULH010000082.1:0-4294 GCA_045602985.1 Acutalibacteraceae bacterium
AGCAAGACGGGCATTCTGGCCCTTGTTGCCGATTGCAAGAGAAAGCTGTGTATCCGGTACGGTTACGTGGCAGGCATTTTCCTTTTCCTCATCAATTTCAACCTGGAGAACATCTGCAGGAGCAAGAGCTGCCGCAATGAACTTGCCGGGATCCTCATCGTAAACCACGATGTCAATTTTTTCTCCGCCGAGTGCCTCAACGATTGTACCCACACGAGTGCCCTTGGGGCCTATGCAAGCACCGATGGGATCAACATTCTCATCCTTTGAGAAAACGGCAATTTTTGTTCTTGAGCCTGCCTCACGGGCAACTGACTTGATTTCAACAATACCGTCATAAATCTCGGGAACCTCTGTTTCAAAAAGTCTTTTTACAAGACCTGAGTGTGTTCTGGAAATCATAGCCTTGGGGCCCTTGGGAGTATCCTTAACACCCTCGATGTAAACCTTGATAAGCTGACCCTCTTTGAGAACCTCATCGGGGAGCTGTCTTGACTTGGGCAGAACAACTACTGCCTTGCCGATTTCAAGTGTTGCGTTGCCTGTCTGCGGGTCAACGCTCTGCACCTTGCCTGTAACAAGCTCCTTCTGCTTTGACTCGAACTCTTTAAGCATAAGGCCGCGCTCAGCATCGTGGATATCACCACGGATAACATTCTTTGCAGTTGTTGCTGCAATTCTGCCGAACTGCTTTGTTTCAAGCGGGATTTCAACAATATCACCAACAAGGGCATTTTTGTTGTACTTTTTTGCTTCCTCGGGAAGAAGCTCAGTAAAGCTGTTCTCAACCTCTTCAACAACGGTTTTTCTCAGATAAACTCTGAGCTCGCTCTTTTCGGGATTGCAATCAACAAAAACAACATCCTCACCGCCGTATTCTTTGCGTACGGATGTGATAATTGCCGCACATACTTTTTCAAGAAGGTAATCTGCAGGGATTCCCCTCTCCTGCTCAAGTAATGCAATTGCTTCAAAAAATTCTTTGTTCTGGTTTGTGGGCTTTGCCGCTTTACGTGCCATTTTTCCTACCAATCCTTTCGTATATGTTAAGTTATTTTTTAAACTAAGCTATTAAAATTGCAATCTGCAATTAATTTGTCAATTGTTCAAGTCCGGGCATTTACATCGGAAAATCATCCAATTTCACCCATGCTGTCTCCTTTTTTTCTGCGGTCATTGTTGTTTCGTCGGGGAACTCGATTGTTACGGCTCCTGTTTCGCTGTAATCAATGAGAACACCCTTGAACTCACGCTGACCCTCGAAGGGTCTGATAAGTCTTACAATAACCTTTTCGTCCATAGCATACTCAAAGTGAAAATCCCTTGTAAGCTTACGCTCAATACCGGGTGAAGAAACCTGCAGGTTATACTGACGGTCAATAAGGTCAGCCTCATCAAGGGGCTTATCAAGTGCGTGACTCATATTCACACAATCCTCAATGCCTATGCCATCCTCTTTGTCAATAAAAATTCTGAGATAATAGTTAGCGCCCTCCTTCTCAAAGACAACGTCCCAGAGAATAAGACCCAACTCCTCTGCAATGGGCTCTGCGATATCCCATACGGCAGATACTGTGTTCTTTGCCAATTCAGCACCTCTTTTACTTTTTAAAAAACAATAAATATGAGAGCAGGTTGCCCTGCTCTCACTCATGCTTCATATTCTTACGATAGGAATATAACACATTCCTTAAAATTTTGCAACTGTTTTTATAAAAAATACGCTCATTTTTTAAGTATTTATAAATATATTATATCTGAATGGTAAATTTTAGGTTAATCAGGGAACAATCTAATTGTAAAAAAACTCGGTCTGTGATATATTTTAATTAAGGACTAAGTATTCAATCGAGGTGATAATATGTCAAAAATAGCAGTAGCCGGTTGCGGTCACGGCGGTATTGTTGCAGCAATAAAGCTGGCAGAAGCAGGCCATTGTGTAAGCGTTTATGAAAAGAGTCTGCGTGAAAACACAGGTCATTCCCAGAGTGATGCTTTTGATTTTGACACCTTCACTTATGCAGAGCTTACACCTGCACCTTATTTCAAGCGCGGCAAAAACCACATCACCTTCCTGCCGGGAGATGAAACCACAGAGCCTCTTACCATACCTGCATTGGACACGGACTCCTACATTGTGGACAGAAAAGAGCTCATTAACTACCTTATAGAATTGGCAGAGGAGGCAGGGGTAAATTTCTTTTTTGACACAGAGGTCACGGCACCCATAATGCTGGGCAACCGTGTAGCAGGCATAAAAACCCGTGATGAGGATATTTACTGCGACCTGGTTATTGATGCCTGCGGTGTAAACTCCCCTGTGCGCAATCAGCTGCCGGATTTTACCGGAGTGAACAGACCTGTTGAAAAATACGATGTTATGTATTCGTACAGAGCTTATTTCAACAGAACCGATGCCCCAGAGCCCCGATATCCCTACAAATTTTATCTGCAGGATGACGGAACGGTAGGCTTTTGCTGGTTGGTAACGGAAATTGACAGAACCGATGCTCTTATAGGCCGTTTTTATGAGCCTGATAATAACGAGATTTTAGAGGTTCTGCGCAAACTGCAGGAGAAAAATCCCCAGATGGGAACAGACCTGGTTTACGGAGGAAACTACGCAGTTATCCCCGTATGTCAACCCCTTGCAATGCTTGTAACTGACGGCTACGCGGCAATAGGCGACTGCGCTTTTATGACTATTCCCGTAAAGGGGTCGGGTATAACATACAGCTTCAAGGCGGGTAAAATGCTGGCAGACTGTATTCTGAATGACACCGACGGTTTTTTTGACACGGAAAGTCTTTGGGAATATCAACGCAGGTTTTTCAAGGAAATCGGTTTTGGTGCGTGTCACCTTGCCATTATAAAAAACATACTTCCCTATATGACTGTGGAGCAAACCAATGAAATTTTCAACCTTAAGCTCATAACATCAGCGGAAATAAGCGACATTATGACAAATAAAGCCGATGCCATATTCTCTGCGAAAGGGATTGCCTCTATAAGGGAAAAAATCCGTCTTGCAGGCAATAATTCCGTCATAAAGGATATTTTGTCTAATGTGGCTGTGTGGATAGGTAAATTTCTGGTAATTGAAGCCGCATTCCCCTCAAAATATGACAGAGGCGATATTCAGAAATGGGTGCGCCGATACAACGATTTCTTTAACTCCATAAGAAAACAGGATTAAAAAAACAAAGCAAAGCTTGTCTTTGCTTTGTTTTTTATAAGCATCCGTAAATAACATTACGGAGTCGTGGTTGAAAGAATTCCTCCCGTGGGGTCATCATACGGTAAGCATATCCGAAAAAATTCCAGGCTTCTTTTCAGAATATTCCTTTGTTGTACTTGAACTGACCGTAGAAAAATAAAACAATACCGATTACAAGGCTGATAACGGTTACTATCCTTGTGCTTTCAAGGAAGAATGACAGTATTCCGTCAAGGAGTATTCCCACGCCGATTACAAGCACACCTGCACCCACCACTCTGCCGTATGGCTTGCGTGTTTCCTCGGTAATATTCCTTGTGTGATATGAGTGGATAAGCCGTATTTCACCGCCCATTATCACTCCGCCGCAGATAATAAAAATAATTCCTATAAAAATCAGAATTCCAATCTCCATACAGCACACCTGCCTTTAGCTTTTGCTCTTTAAATTATACCACCGTACAACATATTTTTCAACAAATATCAAACCGCAACCCTGCTATGACAGAGTTGCGGTTTTGCTTTAATCAGAATGCGATTTTTTCTTCGATATACTTTTCCAGGTCTGCAATGGGAAGACGAACCTGATCCATTGTATCTCTGTCACGTACTGTTACGCAACCATCCTCGATGCTGTCGAAGTCATAGGTAATGCAGAAGGGTGTACCGATTTCGTCCTGACGGCGATATCTTTTACCGATTGAGCCTGCATCATCATAATCAACATTGAATTTCTTTGAAAGGCTTGTGAAAATTTCGGTTGCCTGTTCATTAAGCTTCTTTGAAAGGGGAAGAATTGCACATTTGAAGGGTGCAAGTGTGGGATGAAGCCTGAGAACAACTCTTGTGTCGTTCTTTTCAGCATCCACAACCTCTTCATCATAAGCCTCTGTAAGGATTGTAAGGAAAAGACGCTCAACACCGAGAGAGGGCTCAATAACATAGGGGATATATCTCTCGTTTGTTTCGGGGTCAAAGTAGTCAAGGCTCTTGCCCGATGTGTTGATGTGCTGTGTAAGGTCATAATCTGTTCTGTCGGCAACGCCCCAGAGCTCGCCCCAACCAAAGGGGAAGAGG
>JAZULH010000083.1:0-25412 GCA_045602985.1 Acutalibacteraceae bacterium
AAACACCAATGCTTATATTACCACTTATTTTGCCGATTGTAAACTAAAAAAGTTAAAAAAATCACAATTTTTAAATAATTATTGATTTTTTACATATATGTTGATATGTACGGTGAATATATGGCTATATTTCTTAAACTATTGACAAATTAAGGATGGATAAATATAATATATGCTGATATGGTGTAGAATCAGCATATTGTATTTTTGTTCTTGAAAGGAGCTAATCCAACCATGGATGACCCCGGACCTAATTTTATTTTGGCCCAATTTTTAAACCTTTCCGCTGAAAGCGGAGCAGGTGAACTTGTGATGAAGCTTTTGTTGCTTGCAGTACTTATTCTTGTGAATGCTTTCTTTGCAATGTCGGAGATTGCAATTATTTCCCTTAACGATGCCAAAATTGAAAAAATGGCTGACGAGGGCCACAGGAAGGCGAAGCTTGTTTTAAAGCTTACGAGCAATTCAACCAGGTTTTTATCCACTATTCAAATAGGCGTAACATTGGCAGGCTTTTTGTCATCAGCATCTGCCGCAACATCGTTTGCCGAGATGCTCACAGGTGCCGTAACCAGTCGTATTGATATTCCCGAGAGTATAGTTTCGCCTGTTTCAGTTGTGATAATTACCCTTATCATATCATATTTCTCGCTTGTGTTCGGTGAGCTTGCTCCTAAGCGCATTGGTATGCAGGTTCCGGAAAAGGTTGCTTTTACGGTAGTAAAGCCCTTACTTGTTATTTCAAAAATCACCACACCATTTGTAAAGTTTCTCTCACTTTCAACCAACGGTGTAGTTCGTGTTCTCGGATTTGATCCCAACGCGGACGAGGAGGTTGTTACCGAAGAGGAAATCCGTATGATGGTTGATGTCGGTGGAGAAAAGGGTGTTATTGAGGATACTCAGAAAGAGATGATTAACAACATCTTTGAGTTCGACGACCTTGATGCAGGCGATATTATGACACATCGTACAGATGTTATTGCTGCAGATATAAATACTGTAACACTTGATGAATTTATGGGTCTTGCCATAGAGTACGGCAGATCACGAATCCCTCTTTATGATGAGGATATTGATAATATTGTGGGTATAGTCTACGTTAAGGACCTGCTCAAATATGTCGGTAAAGAGGTTAAGGCTAAAGGTACTCTTAAGAACATTATGCGTGAGCCTTACTTTATACCGGAAACAAAGGCTTGTGGTGAGCTTTTTAAGGAAATGAGCTCACGCAAAATTCAAATGGCTGTAGTTGTTGACGAATACGGCGGCACGGCAGGTATCCTTACTTTGGAGGATATTGTTGAAGCCATTATGGGTAATATTCAGGATGAATATGACCACGAGGATGAGGAAATTTCAAAAATCGACGACAACACATTTACCGTTGACGGCACTATTGATATTGAAGAAATTGACGAGCTTATCGGTAAGGAGCTTCCTGAAGGTGATTATGAAACCCTTGCAGGCTTTATTATGGATGAACTCCAGTGTATCCCCAAGGACGGCGAAATGAACGAGGTTGTGTTTGAAAACGTGAAATTTACCGTTCTTAAGGTTGATGATAAGAGAATTGAAAAAATCAAGGTGGAAATCACCCCAGTTTCCGATGATGACGAGGGCGATAAAAAATCTGCTGACGAATAAAAAAATGAACTGCATCTGATTTTTTGGATGCAGTTCATTTGAATGAAGGACTGTTTATGAAAAGGTTAATATGTCTGCTTTTGACTTTGTTTATGCTTGTTTGTACAGGTGTTATGGCGTTTGGGGCAACGGTGGAAAAGGAAAAATACACTATTGAGCTGCCCGAAAATATGTACGAGCTGGATGAGTCGAGGTTTACAGGTGACAAAAACGATGACTTTTCTGTTATAATAGAAGAGAATACGGATGAAACTATTTGTGTTGCGGATATGTCTGCTGACGATGCACGGGAATATGCCGAAAAAATTGTGAACGAAACGCTGAATGGATTTAAGCTCATCGACAAAGAGGGCGAAATGGAAGTACTTTGTGCGGATGTTAAAAAGCACCCTAACGGCAAGAAAATGCTTGTAACAGAATATAAAGCAACCGCTTTTTCAAACGGTGTTGAAAAGGTTCAATATCAAAAAATCTGCGAATTCAGCGGTGTTGACAATAAATACAGCTTTGTTTATATTGCTGAGCAGGAGTCGGATTTAAAGGATTTTGACCGATATATCGATACTATAACCATCGGCGAGGCAGAGAATAAAGGCTTGTTAGGTGATTTAGGGTCATTTGCGGCGGCGATAGGATTATTCGGTATCATTATTCTTGGTATTATCAGGTTTTTAAGAACACCTGCGAAGCGTAAGGCGGGTAAACTGTAAAAAAATTCCCCTGTATGTCTGTGCTTGAGACATACAGGGTTTCATTTTTATAATGTAGCTTGGAATATACCTATGCTTTCTCTTCCGGTTATATTGCTGGCGGTGTTTCTGGCGTTAAAGTACAGCCGTAGGGTATTGTTATGGTATGTAAGGCAACAGGCATAAACATATTGTGCCATCCATTTGCTGCCGTTGCATACGCAGGGTGTTAAAAACTGCTTTACAAAACGGAAATTCACTCCGTCCTCGGAATGTAAAAGTATTATTGCAGAGTGGCTTTTGCCGTCTTTTTCAAATATGCCGTTCTGTAAACCTAAATAACAGTCCTTGAGTCTGTACACCTTTAAACAGCCAGAGCACAGATTGAGATAAGGGTTGCTTTTGTCGGGGCTGATAATAGGTGTGCTTCGTGATGTGTAGCCTGAGTTAACAGAATCACTTTCGGCAAAGGTTATGTGCGTAGGCTCACAAAAGCCGCAATCCTCTATAAAGGTCTGACCGCAGGAGTAGTACATACGATATCGGTCATTTTCTTTTATAAGAAAAGGGTTGGATAAGGCGTAGCCGTTTTTATATTCTTCAAAAGGCTGTGTTTTGGTGATTACAGGGTATGGCTTCGACCATTTTTTAAAGTCAGTTGACTCTGTGCAGTAAATTTCGCTTTCCCATTTCATACCTACAAGGGAGAGTAAATTGCAGATAACAGGTCTTGTTCTTTCATAAAAAAGGTAGTATTTTCCGTCAATGAGGTTTATATTGGGGCGCATGGCACGTCCGGTTATTTTTTGCGCTTTTTTAAAATGTATCCCGTCTGTGCTTTCATACCTGTATATACCAAAGAAGGTGTGGCAAAACAGGTGCCATTTTACGTCGTGGGATTGATCCGGTGTTATTACGCTGGGGTCAGCGATTACAAAACTTGTCAACGGATTTTTTATAACGGGATTACCGTCATATAATTTGAAATCAGCATTCAGAACATCGTCAAAAGTCAGATTAATCAATATGGTCACCGCCTGCATTTGTTAATAAATATCCCCGACATTGGAGGGTCGGGGATGATTTTTATTCATTCATACCACAGCATTTTTTATACTTTTTACCGCTGCCGCAGGGGCAAGGGTCATTTCTGCCGGGCTTTTTGTCTGCCTTTTTAGGCTCTTTTTTTACGGTTCCGTCGCTTGAGCCGGATGTTGAGGTAATTTTAACGGTTTCTTTACGTTCAACAGGCTGCTCCTTGCGGATTCGTGCCTGGAGTACAAAGTCAACTGTACCCTCGCGTATGCCGTTTGTCATTTCCTCGAACATATCAAGACCCTGATCGCGGAAGATTATAACAGGATCCTTCTGTCCGTAACCCATAAGGTTCATACTGCGCTTTAACTGATCCATTGCATCAATGTGTTCCATCCAACGGATGTCAACATTCCTCAACAGACCTACACGCTCAATCTCCTTAATTGTGTCCTCACCATATTCCGCCTTGCGGGCATCATAGAGCTCCTGTGCTTTGTTAAGAAGAACCTCGGCAACATCCTCAGTTTTCTTAATGCCTTCAATGTCGCTTTCGTCAACAAGCCAGGAATACTTTGTGAGAAGACCCTTGGTATTCCATTCGTCTGTGCTGACATTTGACGGACAGTAGAAGTCAACCATTTCGGAAATTGTGTCAACAATCATTTTTTGTATAAGTGCGCTTATATCCTCACCGTCAAGCACCTGGTTACGCTGACCGTAAATAACCTCACGCTGTTTGTTCATAACATCGTCGTACTTAAGAACATTACGGCGTATTGCAAAGTTGTTGCCCTCAACCTTCTTCTGGGCATTTTCAATGGATGAAGTGAAAATCTTTGCTTCAATGGGCATATCTCCGATGCTCTTGAAGGCATCAAGTGTGTTGTAGAAACGGTCACCTGCAAAGAGCCTTAATAAATCGTCCTCGGCAGAAAGGTAGAAACGGCTTTCGCCGGGGTCACCCTGACGACCTGAACGGCCTCTCAGCTGGTTATCAATACGTCGTGACTCGTGTCGTTCTGTACCTATGATGAATAAACCGCCTGCTTCACGGACCTTTTCTGCCTCAAGGCTTGTTTGTTTCTTGTACTCGGCTTCAAGCTCGCGGAACTTATGACGTGCGTTGATGATGTCCTCATTGTCGGTTTCAGCAAAGCCTGTTGCCTCGGCAATGAGCTCCTCGTCAAAATCGAGCTTGCGCATCTGGTTCTTTGCCATAAATTCGGGGTTACCGCCAAGGATGATATCGGTACCACGGCCTGCCATATTGGTAGCGATGGTTACAGCACCGTATTTACCTGCCTGTGCAACAATTTCTGCTTCCTTCTCGTGGAATTTAGCATTAAGAACCTCGTGCTTGATACCACGTTTTTTCAGATATCTGGAGAGCTTTTCACTCTTTTCGATGTTGACTGTACCTACAAGTACAGGCTGACCCTTTTCGTGACATTCAACAATTGTATCAACAATAGCGCTGAATTTTGCCTCTTCGGTTTTGTAGAGTATATCGTCGTTATCCACACGTGCAAGGGGCTTGTTTGTGGGTATCTCAACAACATCGAGAGCGTAAATCTCCTGGAACTCGGAGCTTTCAGTCATAGCAGTACCTGTCATACCTGACAGCTTTTTGTAAAGACGGAAATAGTTCTGGAATGTTATTGTGGCAAGGGTTTTGCTCTCGTGCTCAACCTTTACGCCTTCTTTTGCTTCAATTGCCTGGTGCAGACCTTCGCTGTAACGTCTGCCGAGCATAATACGGCCTGTGAATTCGTCAACAATAAGCACCTGGCCGTCCTTTACAACATAGTCAACATCACGTGCCATTGTGCCGTGTGCCTTAAGAGCCTGGTTGATATGGTGCTGGAGTGTAAGGTTCTCAGCATCCATAAGATTTTCAATATTGAAGGCTGCTTCTGCCTTTGCAATACCTGATTTTGTAAGTGTTGCGGTTTTTGCCTTTTCATCAACAAGGTAATCACCGCCGCTTTCTTCTGCAATATCCTCGGCATCAACCTTTGTGTCAAGCTCTTTTACCTTTACCATTTTAAGACGCTTTACGAAATCATTTGTCATTCTGTAAAGGTCTGTTGATGCTTCACCGATACCTGAAATAATAAGCGGGGTTCGTGCCTCGTCAATAAGAATGGAGTCAACCTCGTCGACAATAGCGAAGGCGTGACCTCTTTGAACACGGTTGTCCGCATACATTACCATATTGTCACGCAGGTAGTCGAAGCCCATTTCATTGTTTGTACCGAATGTAATATCGGCGTTGTAAGCCTCTTTACGTTCTGCGTTTGTTTTTTCGTGGATAATAAGACCAACCTTAAGACCCATAAAGCGATAAATTTTGCCCATCCACTCAGAGTCACGCTTTGCAAGGTAGTCGTTAACCGTAACAATATGAACACCTTCACCGCTGAGTGCGTTAAGATAAGCGGGGAGTGTAGCAACAAGAGTTTTACCTTCACCTGTTTTCATTTCTGCAATTCTGCCCTGGTGCAGTATAATACCGCCAAGAATCTGTACAGGGTAGTGCTTCATTCCCAGCACTCGCCAGGCTGCTTCACGGCAGGCTGCAAAAGCCTCGGGTAAAATATCGTCAAGTGTTTCGCCGTTTTTAAGACGCTCCTTGAATTCAGGTGTTTTAGCCTGAAGCTGCTCATCTGAGAGTGCGGAGAACTGTTCATCTAAAGCAAGCACATTATCCTTGATTTTGGATATGCGCTTAATTTCTTTTGTGGAGTAATCTCCGAAAAGCTTTTTTAACAAAGACATTTTGGTATCTGTCCTTTCGTAGATAAAAATATACATCATACATTGTAGCACATACATTTTATTATTGCAAATAAAATATAGGAATTTATTTATTGTTTACATTTGGGGCGAAAATTGATAGGATTGTAGTATAAAGAAAAAAATTTGGGATTTTTTGCAACAAAACCGTTGTTTTGCGAGTCTATATAAGTGCAGAGCATAAAAATATGTTACTCCCTCATTTAATTTGATTGCAATCATAGAGGTGATTTAAGTGGATAACGAAAATATTATACTCGTTGAAAAATCAAAAAAAGGCGATGCCCACGCTTTTTCACAGCTGTATTCTTTATATGCCGGTGAGTTGTACCGCTTTGCTCTGTATATGACAGGTAACACTCACGATGCAGAGGATGCGGTGCAGGAGGCGGTTCTTTCTGCATGGAATGCATTGCGCGGACTTGAAAACAGCGAAAGCTTTAAAGTGTGGCTTTTTAAAATACTTACAAACAAGTGCAAAACCTTACTTATCAGAAACAACAAATCTCACGATACTCTGCCTGTTGAGGATTATGATTTTCTTGTGGCAGAGGGCGACTTTACCGTAGGTACGGAGCTGAAAAATGCCCTTAACAGTCTTACACCGCCTGACGGACAGATTATAATCCTGTCAATAATAGGTGGGTTTAAAAGCGACGAGCTTGCGGTGATTTACAATATGAAGCCTTCAACCGTCAGATCCCGTCAAAAGCGCGGGCTTGAAAAACTCAAAGATATTTTATCTTGAAAGGAGCTAAGCTATGAATAACGATTTTGAAAAAGATATTTTAACATCCGATGAGCTTAAGTGCTTGGATGAAAATCTGAAAAAATGTGAAAGCATTAAGCTGCCCGAAAGCCTTTCACCCGAGAATATTGAAAAGATGCTCAAAAGTGAGGGAAGTACAGAACAACCTCAGGTTGTCAGCCTGCAAAGTAAAAAATCATACAGAAGGTATATTGGTGCCATAGCTTCTGTTGCGGCAGTATTTGTAGTTGTTTGTGTAAGCTTATTTGTTGTGAAGCCCTGGGAGAAAAAGCCTGTAACAGTTGAACCGCAGCCGGGAACTGCTGTCAATGAATATGTTGAAATTGAAAATATGTTTATTGGTTATTCGGAGAAATATCACGCTCACCAAAACAGCTTTGTATACAGGGTGGATGATTTTCTCGGTAGCTTTGGCGCCAAAAATGAAAGTGCAGTTTTGTCTGATTCAGCGGTGAATGCAGGGACTGCAACCGGCGGCTCTTCTTCAAACTCCGGTTCTGTGGCGTTGCAGAGCAATACTGTAAAGGAATATGGCAAAACAAACGAACAGGTAGATGGGGTCAGCGAGGCGGATATTATTAAAAATGACGGCAGATATCTGTACAGTGTTGCACCGCGCAATGTGGACTGGGATGATTTCTACAGAAAGCTTGACAGCTACAATGCTTATGTGAGCGGCAATGAGCAGACTACCCAAGGCGGACAAAGTACTCCGGGCTATAATCCTCAGGCGGCTGAAGAAGAAACAGGTGTAGTTGAGGATGACAGCAATGAATACAAGGTGCAGACAGAGTTTCCCTCTTTGTTGTACACCTGTGCCGTTACAATTGTTGAGCCGCAGAATGATGGTAAATTCAAACAGATTTCCACCATAAATATCACCGAGAACGAAGAGAATATTTACTATATGGATATTCAGGAGCTGTATGTCAGCGGTAACAGGCTTGTTGCGTTGGTTGAGTGCAGTACTGTCGACGGTATGTCAAAGACGAGCTTGCGCGGTTTCTACTACGGTCATACCAATATCAATCAAATAACAATGGCGGTTTGCTTTGATACCTCAAACAAACAGAATCCTGCTGAGCTGTGGCGCACCTATCAGGATGGCGGATATATTTCATCACGTCTTATCAGCGATCAGCTTGTTATACTGTCAACATATGGTGTTGACCTTTCTGTGGATGAGAAACAGGTTGCAGAGGATTGCGTGCCTATGGTCGGTTGCGATATGGCTTCCTATGCCCGCGTGCCTGCAAGCGACATCTGCATTATGGAGGAGGTTTATGATACACGTTATCTTGTGGCATCAACATTGAATATTCAGGATGTCAATACACTGAAAACACAGGCGGTTTTAGGTGCAGGGGAAAATGTGTACTGCACAACAGAAACACTCTATGCCACAAGCACGGATTATAAATACAGTGAAGTGTCGGAGGCTGTTTTCGGTTATGACAATACACAAATAGAGACACAGATTTACAAGTTCGACATAAGAAATTATGATATAAAATATCTTGGTAACGGTTCTGTGCCAGGCAGAGCACTTAATCAGTTCAGTATGGACGAACACAATGGTTATTTGCGTATTGCAACTACATCAGGCAACTGGGGGGAAAGTCTTACTAATCAGGTTTATGTGATTGATAATGCCTTTCAGGTTGTGGGAAAAATTGAAGGTATTGCAAAGGGTGAAACAATAAAATCAGTTCGTTTTACAGGAAATACAGGCTATGTTGTTACATTTGAACAAACAGATCCCTTGTTTGTGATTGATTTGAGTGACCCCACAGCTCCGGTTATTAAGGGTGAACTTAAAATACCCGGCTTTTCCGCATATCTTCACCCTGTGGGTGACGGATTATTGCTGGGTGTGGGTGCTGACGGTGACGATAACGGACAGAACGGCGGTATGAAGGTTTCGCTGTTTGATGTGAGCAACCCCGAAAACCCCGTGGAGTGTGATAAGGTTACGGTTAATGTTACAGACAGCGGCAATGTTTATACTTACCTGCAAAGTGATGCCTACTATACTCATAAGGCAATGTGTTGGGATGATATGAATTCCACTATGTATGTACCCTATGTGGAGATGATAGAAATCTTTACACAAAGAGGCTATGAGAATAAACATTACGGAAATATTCTTGCAGTCAAGGTTGACAGCGAAAATAAAAAGCTTGCCTCTGACGGCTCATACAAGGTGTTGACATCAGACGGTGATTCCTACAGCAGTTTCTGCAGAGTCACATATATTGATAATATCCTTATGGGCTATGTGAATGACGATAATGCTTTTTACTCCTTCGACAAGCAGAGTAAAGAATATCTTGATGTAATTAAAGCAAAATAACAGACCATATATGGTTATCGGGGCTACTGTGAGTCAGTAGCCCCGATTTTTTGTGTGATATACATAATAAAGTCGGCTTTTTTTGGTTGTAATGTGGTTGAAATGTTAAAAAGCCTGTGATATACTTAGAATATATGAATATAAAGGGGAAGTATATATGGCTGAGATGAGTAAAAAACAAAACGCAATGCAGGCGATAAAATTTGCATTATTCTCTGCTTCTGCAGGCATAATCCAGGTTGTCAGTTTTACCTTGCTTAACGAGGTTGTAGTACCCAATATAAATATACAGAACCCCACTGTTATGAATATACTCAGTGCAGAGTACGGCGTGTGCTATCTTATTGCACTCATTTTGTCGGTGGTGTGGAACTTTACTTTTAACAGAAAGTTTACTTTCAAGTCTGCTACCAATATACCTGTGGCAATGTTGAAAATATTCGGTTTTTACTGCATTTTCACTCCTGTTTCCACAATTATCGGTGAAACCGTTTCCCGTGGCACAACCTGGGAATTTGCAGAGTATATAATTCTGGCTGTTACTATGATGGCAAATATGATTACCGAATTCCTGTTCTGTCGCTTTGTTGTGTACAAGGACAGTATGAACACAAACGATTTAGCTCAAAAAGAAAAGGAAAAAGCTGATGTCACAGAATAAGGCAGTTAATAACACACGCATTTGCCCTGTTTCCCGTAAGTGTGGCGGTTGCCAGCTGATGAATATGACTTACCCTGACCAGCTCAGGTTCAAGCAGGCAAAGGTAAATAAGCTTTTATCAGGCTTTCACAGAGTTCAGAGTATAATAGGAATGGACGAACCCTTTCACTATCGCAACAAGGTTCAGGCGGCTTTCGGCAGAACAAGGGGCGGTGAGATAATTTCAGGGGTGTATCAGTCAAGCACACACAATATAGTAAAAACGGATTCCTGCCTTATAGAGGATAAAATTGCTGATGAAATAATCCTTACAATCAGAAAACTCCTTAAAAGCTTCAAGCTTACTGTTTACGATGAGCGTAACGGCAAAGGCTTTCTGCGCCATGTCCTTGTGAAAAGGGGCTTTGCAACAAATGAGATAATGGTTGTTCTCGTTACGGGTACAAGCGCTTTTCCTTCAAAAAATGATTTTGTTAAGGCACTTCTTAAGGAGCATCCCGGTATAACAACAATTGTGCAGAATGTAAATAACAAGTTTACAAGCATGGTGCTCGGTGAACGTGAGGCTGTGCTGTACGGCAAAGGCTATATTGAGGATGTGCTTTGCGGTTGCCGATTCAGAATTTCACCAAAATCCTTTTACCAGATAAATCCTGTGCAGACAGAGGTGCTTTACGGTAAGGCTGTAGAATTTGCAGAGCTGACAGGCAAGGAAAGGGTTATTGATGCATATTGCGGTATAGGAACTATCGGCATAGTTGCATCAAAGGGCGCAGGAGAAGTAATCGGCTGTGAGCTTAATGCGGATGCTGTAAGAGATGCCAAAGTGAATGCCAAGCTTAACGGTATTGAAAATATCAGGTTTTTCTGCGCCGATGCAGGGGAATTTATGCTGGGTATGAAGGAAGAAAATGAAAAATGCGATATTCTTTTTATGGACCCGCCAAGGGCAGGCAGTGATAAAAGGTTCCTTTCAAGTGCAGTTTGTCTTGCGCCCGAAAAAATAGTATATATATCCTGTAACCCTGAAACACAGCAAAGAGATTTATTTTATCTTACCAAAAACGGATATAAGGTAAAAAAGATTCAACCCGTAGATATGTTTCCCTATACAAGCCATGTGGAGACGGTTGTTTTACTGCAAAAAATAAGTTTGACTGACGGCAAGTGAATATCAGAAAACAAAGATAATTATTTACCCTACAGATTAGGAGAGAACCAAAATGAACAGACAAGAAGCAATCAAAAGAGCAACCGAGCTTGTCGGTAAGATGACAACTGCTGAGAAGGCATCTCAGCTCAGATTTGATTCCCCTGCAATTGACAGACTCGGTATTCCCGAATATAACTGGTGGAATGAGGCCCTTCACGGTGTAGCCCGTGCAGGTACGGCAACAATGTTCCCCCAGTCAATAGGTCTTGGTGCAACATTTGATGAGGCTTTGCTTAAAGCTATAGGCGATGCCATTTCAACCGAGGGCAGAGCCAAATATAATATGCAATCAACACGTGGTGACCGCGATATTTATAAAGGTCTTACCTTCTGGTCACCAAATGTAAATATTTTTCGTGACCCACGTTGGGGCAGAGGCCACGAAACTTATGGTGAAGACCCTTATCTTACTTCGCGCCTCGGTGTGAATTTTGTAAAGGGTATACAGGGTGACGGCGAATACCTTAAGGCTGCCGCCTGTGCAAAGCATTTTGCAGTACACTCAGGTCCTGAGCCTCAAAGACATTTCTTCGATGCTGTTGCTACCCGTAAGGATATGGAGGAAACTTATCTCCCGGCATTTGAGGCTTGCGTTACCGAGGCAGGTGTTGAGGCAGTTATGGGCGCATATAACCGCACAAATGGTGAGCCCTGCTGTGCACACCAGGTGCTTATGAATGAATATCTCCGTGGTAAGTGGGGCTTCGAGGGCCATTATGTTTCCGACTGCTGGGCAATTAAGGATTTCCACGAAAATCACAAGGTTACCCAAACGCCCGAGCAATCTGTAAAGCTTGCTCTTGAAATGGGCTGTGATGTAAACTGCGGTTGCACGTATGAAAAAATTATGAATGCCTATGAACAGGGTATTCTTGATGAAAAGTACATCGACAGGGCTTGTATAAGACTTTTTACAACACGATTCCTGCTCGGATTGTTTGATAAAACAGAGCTTGATGATATTCCGTATACAAAGGTTGAGTGCAAGGAGCATATTGACCTTGCACATAAAGCAACTAAAGAGAGTATTGTTATGCTCAAAAATAATGGTGTTCTTCCTCTGGACAGGGATAAGGTTAAAGCAATCGGTGTTATCGGCCCCAATGCTAACAACAGAACATCACTCATCGGTAACTATCACGGCACATCCTCACGCTATACAACAGTCCTTGAGGGTATTCAGGATGTTGCAGGTGATGATATTCGTGTTTATTATTCAGAGGGTTGCCATCTTTGGCAGGACAGAATTGAGTTCCTTTCAAAGGAGGGCCAGCCTGACCTTCTTGCAGAAGCGCAGGCAGTAGCAGAGCTTTCTGATGTTGTTGTGCTTGTTGTGGGACTTGATGAGGTTCTTGAGGGCGAAGAGGGTGATGCAGGTCCCGGCGATAAGGTTGACCTTCTCTTCCCGAGACCGCAGAGAATACTTATGGATACAGTTTTCGCCACAGGAAAGCCTGTAATTCTTGTGAATATGTGTGGCAGTGCAATGGATCTGCGCCTTGCTGATGAAAAATGTGCAGCTATTATTCAGGCGTGGTATCCCGGTGCACGCGGCGGTACGGATGTTGCCGAGATTATGTTTGGTGATTGCTCACCGTCAGGTAAATTACCGCTTACATTCTACGAATCAAGTGAGGATTTGCCTGATATTACGGACTACTCAATGAAAAACAGAACGTATCGTTACTTTGAGGGTACTCCTCTTTATCCCTTTGGCTTCGGTCTTACATACGGTGATTGTTATGCAACTGCATTGAAGGTTGAAAAGGTAACTGATGACGGCGAATTTGAGGGAGCAGTTGTAACGGTTAGTGTTAAAAATGACGGAGCTGTCTCAACAGATGATGTTGTTCAGGTTTACATAAAGGACGAGGATTTCTGCGATGCTGTCAGGAATCACAGCCTTTGTGGCTTCAAACGTGTGCATCTTGATGCAGGCGAGGAAAAAAGCCTTGAGATAAAAATTGATAAGCGTGCATTTACCGGTGTTGATAAGGATGGCAATCGTGCTGTTTACTCTAAACGGTTTACATTGTTTGCAGGTATGTCACAGCCCGATAAGCGCAGCGAAGACCTTACAGGTCACTCTGCATTGTCTCAAAGTATAGCGCTCTGATAAGCTTCTTATAAATTACGAAAGTGCGAAAGGAGGATACTGTATGACAAACTTGCTGTACTGTACCATAAATGTTTTTTGCATTATGATACTTGCAATGATTTTGAAAAAGCTGTACATAAGCGTTGATAAAAGAATGAGCCATATAATGCTTACCTGGTTTATAATTGCATCCATCATTCTGTGTATCAGCGATGTAGTGTGGGGTATTATTGACTTCACCAATTCATGGGTTGCTATGCCGTATCTGTCCTTTATAATAAACTCCGCTTACCATATGTTTACGGGTGTTGTTTCTTATTTATGGTTCCTGTTTTCAGAGAGTGAGCAGGAGTCAAAAACAGTTAAAACAAAAGCAGGTCTTATAATCAGCATTATTCCGTTGTTGGTGCTTATAGGTCTGGTAGGCGGCTCTGCAGTACACGGTTGGATTTTCAGTATAGATTCTGACGGTGTTTACCACAGAGGTGATTTTTACCTGCTTCTTATAGTGATATGCTATTTGTATATGGTTACAACCTCCGTGAAGGCGCTTGTTAAATCATTTATGAAAAAGCATTATCTGGACAGGCAGCGTTTTCGCTCTTTGGCGGCGTTTTGCTTCAGTCCTGCGGTGGCAGGAGTCCTGCAGGTGCTGTTTGTGGGTTCGCCAATGCTTTCTGCAGGTGTTGCGTTTGCCGCACTTCAGGTTTATATGAACTCCACCGAACAACTGGTTTCTGTTGACCCTATGACACAGCTTAATAACAGAAAACAGCTTGAACGCCATCTTTACCAGAAAATGAAATCAAAAAGCGACAGTAAGGAGCTGATTGTTTTTATTATGGATCTGGATTACTTCAAGAAAATAAACGATACCTATGGTCACGTTGAAGGTGACGAGGCAATACTGATTGCAGCTGATGTAATAAAACGTATTGTAGGCAGAACAAATTTCTTCGCTTGCAGGTACGGCGGTGATGAATTTGTGGTTGTTGCCGAAACTGCCAAGGACTACAGACCCAAGGAATTTATTTTGGAGCTTAATGAGGAGCTGTTGAAGGAGACTAAAGAAAGGGGTAAGCCCTATACATTGCATTTCAGCGTAGGCTACAAGCGTTACGATGAAACTATTGCAGATGTTCCGTCGTTTATTGCCAAGGCGGATGAGGGGCTTTACCATATTAAAAACTCCCGTCCCCGACTTAAAGATATTTTATAAAATAAAATCCGCCGAGGCTGTTATTTGCCTTGGCGGATTATTAAAAATTTAAATAAATTGACAAAAAACTGTTGACTACAAAAAAATATAGGAATAAAATTACTAACGTAGTTTTATTTTAATTAAACGGAGTGGTACAAATGATTAAAATAGGTCTTTACGGATACGGTAACATTGCTAAGGGTGTTGAGTGTGCCGTTAAGCAGAATAAGGATATGGAGATTTCCTGCGTTTTTACACGCCGTGACCCATCTGCAGTAACTACAATTTCTGGTGCACCCGTGTACAAAACTGATGATATTCTCAATCATAAACAGGATGTTGACGTGCTTATTATGTGCGGTGGCAGTGCAACGGATTTACCTGAGCAGACACCTGCTATGGCAAAGCATTTCAATGTTGTTGACAGCTTTGATACACACAAGAATATTCCTGTCCATTTCGATAATGTTGATGCGGCTGCAAAGGACGGCGGTAAGGTCGGCATTATTTCTGTGGGCTGGGATCCCGGAATGTTCTCTCTCAACAGACTTTACGGCAACTGTATACTTGTTGACGGTGCCGATTATACCTTCTGGGGAAAAGGTGTCAGTCAGGGTCACTCCGATGCTATCAGGCGTGTTGACGGGGTAATTGATGCAAGGCAGTATACCATCCCTGTTGACGAGGCTCTTGAGGCTGTGCGCAGCGGCTCACAACCCCAGCTTACCGCAAGGCAAAAGCATACAAGAGAGTGCTTTGTTGTTGCTGAAGAGGGTGCAGACCTTGAACGCATTGAACACGATATTGTTACAATGAAAAATTATTTTGATGAGTACGATACAACAGTTCACTTTATTTCACAGGTGGAGCTTGACCGTGACCATAAGGGTATTCCCCACGGCGGTTTTGTTATCAGGACAGGTAAAACAGGTAAAGACCTTGAGCATAACAATGTTATCGAGTACAGTCTTAAGCTGGATTCAAACCCTGAATTTACTTCTGCTGTTATTGTTGCCTATGCAAGGGCGGCATATCGCCTGAATCAGGAAGGCGCAACGGGCTGTAAAACTGTTTTTGACATCCCTCCTGCATACCTTTCCTCAAAAACAGGATCAGAGCTCCGCAAGGAGATGTTATAATATCTGTTATCACAAAGGGATTCTGTATACAATGCAGAATCCTTTTTGTATATTAAATGTTCATACTTGAAAAAATGTTTTTTTAATGATATATTGAGTTTGTAAATATATTGTAAAGGGAGAATTTGCTATGGGTAAAAAGGTTTTTGCACTTGTTATGAGTGTTGTTATGATTTTTACTGCATTTTCAGCAACGGCGGGTGCGGTGTATCAGCTTGATAACGACATAACAGAATACCCTGTTATTATTGTACCGGGGTATAGTGGCTCGGAGCTTGTTATGATTAATGATGACGGAACCGAAACACAAATCTGGGGTCTCAATATGGATTCTATCCTTGATAGAGTCCTTAACAGAATTGTCGATTTGGGCAAGGGTCTTGCACTTACTGTCAAAGGTAATCCCGAATATCTCGGTAAAACCGTCGGCGAAGAAACTGAGGCAGAGCTTGAGTTTATGAAAATGAATTCTGACGGTACAAGCAAATACAATGTGCGTATCGCAAACCCGGATGTTTTATCCACAAATATGGCGTATATTATTGAAAACGGATTGCCTGAGGCATATATCCACGAGCCGGAGCTGTCGGCAGAAATAGCCGGATATATCGGTGAAGAGAATATTTTCTTCTTTACAGAGGATTGGCGTACAAGTGTTTATGATTGCGCAGTCAGACTTGATGGTTATATTCAGGATGTTAAAGAATATACAGGCAAGGACAAGGTTAATATAATTGCCGTTTCTCATGGCGGTCAGGTCAGTGCAACATATTTTTCTCTTTTCGGCTACAAGCAGGATGTTGACAATGCGGTTCTTACAGTACCGGCTATTGGCGGTGCTGCCCTCGCTTATGATATTATGAGTGGCACGGCAAAGCTTGATGAGGAAACTCTTATTTACTATATTGAGCACGGCTTTGATACAGACGGACACTACGCCTGGCTTCTGGAGGCTCAGCAATTAGGCTTTTTGGATGATATTATTGAGGAGCTTTATCCCTATGTTTACAATGTAATAGGTAATTTCGGCAGTATATGGGATTTTATACCCCTTGAATATTACGAAGAAGTGCGTGATATGAGACTTGACCCTGTGGAGAATGCTGCTATTATTGCAAAGAGTGACTATGTTCATTTTGAAGTAATGGCAAATTACCACGAAAATTTGCAGAAATGTATTAATGAATACGGTATCAATATAAGCATTATTTCAGGTACAGGTATTCACGCTGTTTCAGGTCTTCAGGAAAACTCTGATGCGATTATCTGTGTTGATGATTCAACAGGTGCTCAATGCGCCCCTTACGGCAAGCGCTATTCAGATGGCTTTACAGGGGCTCTTACACAGTGTGCAGATCCTACTCATGACCACGTTTCACCATCAATGGAGGTTGATGCTTCAACAGCATTTCTTCCTGAAAACACGTGGTTTGTTGACGGACTTTACCACGGAATGACATTCCACGATGAGTACAGCAGAAGCCTCGCACTTAAAAATCTGCTTACTGATGAAATTGTTAATATATATTCAGACCCTATGTATCCTCAGTTCCGTGAATCAACAAACAACAATAACGGTGTTTACGTGACCTTCGGTAACGGTAAGCCCGGTATAGTAACAGGTAGCGATAAGGTTATTGTTATAAAAAATATTTCAAGGGAATATCCATTGAAAATAAGCTCGGTTGAGGTAATGGGCGCAGACCTTGTGGTACATTCCCTGGGTGTCGCAGAGCTTGACCCGGGTGAGCAGGTTCGTCTGCAGTTTTCAGGAAAGCTGCCTCAGGTGAGCAATGCGCTCATACAGGTAAATGTTAATTATCAGCTTGTTGGTAATACTACGGCACCCATCGGCAAAAAGCTTGTTAACTTTAAAGTAGTCAACGGTGACTCCGTAGTGTACGATGAAACAACACCCTATGTTGATGCAGACTATATTGTGAACTATGAAAGTGCCGTGGGCGATAAGGCAGATGAAACGCTGGAGCAGTTGGGTATGGCTTACTTTGTAAGCTACATTTACCAGATGATAATGTCTTTCCTTGACCAGATTGGTGTGGGAATGTTTTTGAAATAAATTCCAAATACCCTTGACTTATTGAAAAAATAGTGTTATAATCCGTAATCGTCGTGGAATGTCCGCGGCGATTATTTCCTTGCTTCCAAAAACATCTATGGGAGCCGGAGTCCATAAGGAGGTGCAAACGATGTCAAACTACGAAACAATCATCATCTATTCTGTAAAGAATGGTGAAGAAGCTGCTAAAGAGCTTTCAGAAAAGTTCAAGGCTATGATGGAAAAGAACGGTACAGTTGACAGCGTTGATGAATGGGGTAAGCGTAGACTTGCATACCTTATCAACGATGAAGAAGACGGCTATTATGTTCTTTACAACCACTCATGTGAGCCTGAGTTCCCCGCAGAGCTTGAGCGTGTGCTCGGCATTACTGACGGTGTTCTTCGTTCAATGGTAATTAAAAAGTAAGAGGTGTGAAAGATGCTTAATTGTGCAGTTATTATGGGCAGACTTACAGCTGACCCGGAACTCCGCCAGACTCCTAACGGCGTTTCTGTTACCAGATTCTCCGTTGCAGTTGACCGCGGTTATGTAAGAGCAGGTGAGGAAAGAAAAGCTGACTTCATTAATGTTGTTGCATGGCGTCAGACTGCAGAGTTTGTAACAAGATATTTTTCAAAGGGTTCCATGATCGCTGTTCAAGGCTCAATTCAAACCGGTTCTTATGAGAAAGACGGCATTAAACGCTCAACATTTGAGATTGTTGCTGACAATGTCAGCTTCTGCGGCTCAAAGAGCGAGTCCGGTACAAACGGCGCTCCCAGAGCCCAGGAAACAGCCGCTGCATCTTTCTCCAACGGTAGTGTTGATGATTTCGCAGCAATCGCTGACGATGATGACCTGCCGTTCTGATTATAACAGGAGGTAATTTATTATGGCATACGATAAAGCTGATCGCCGTCCCAACAAGAAGGGCCGCAAAAAGGTTTGCGCTTTCTGTGTTGAGAAGGTTGAAAAGATTGATTATAAGGATGCTGCTAAGCTCCGTCGTTACACATCTGACAGAGCAAAGATTCTCCCTCGTCGTGTAACAGGTACTTGTGCTTACCACCAGAGAGAGCTCACAACAGCAATCAAGAGAGCAAGAATGATCGCTCTTTTACCTTATACTGCTGATTAATTTTAGCAATTCAGAGTGTCGATTCGTCGGCACTCTTTTTTGTAATATATTTATGAAATCAAAAGAATAAAATCAAGCAGGAACTCGGTTGAGCTCCTGCTGTTTATTTTTGTTTTTTAATTATATTGTTCCTTCGTAAAATGCTTTCTTAAACCATACATCCTCAACCTCAAAGGATTTGCCGTTAAGGTAATTGAGTATACCTGCATCGCTTTCAAAGTCAAATGATAATTTATATGAATAAAGGAATTGCTTTTTGTAACCGCCGAACTGTTTGTTCTGGGCATTTGTGCCGTATTTCCCGTCACCAAGCAGGGGGTTGCCCAGGTGTGAAAATGATGCTCTTATCTGGTGTGTCCTGCCTGTGAGGAGCTCCACCTCTACAAGGGACAAACCGCCTTTGTAATCAAGCACAATATACCTTGTGGCAATTGCCTTTGTTTTATCGTTGGATTTTTCGCTGATGTAAACCTTATTCTGCTTTTCGTTTTTCTCGAGATAGCCCTTGATTATACCCTCGCGGTTTTTCAGCTTGCCGATTGCAACGCAAAGATAAAATTTGTGTAGCTCTCTGTTTTTAAGCTTTTCATTGAGTATTCTTAAGCTTTCTGCATTTTTTGCACCTATGATAATTCCGCAGGTGTTACGGTCAATTCTGTTAACAAGGGCAGGGGCAAAGGACATTTCGTTATCCGGGTTGTATTCGCCTTTTTCATACAAGTACCTTTTTACACGGGTTATAGCGGTATCGGTATAATTGCCCTCGTCGGGGTGGGAGAGTATGCCTGCAGGCTTGTCTATAAGTATAATGTTTTCATCCTCGTAGACGATTTTTATTGTCTTGCCTGCGCTCATAAAATCGTATTTAGGCTTGACGGGTTCAAAAAATTCATCGTTTATGTACATTGATATAACATCATCAACGCACAGCTTGTATGATATTTCTGCTTTTTTGCCGTTAACCTTTATGCGTTTACTGCGTATGTATTTGTACATCAGTGCCTGGGGGAGTAACGGGAGGGATTTTGTGATGTATTTGTCAAGACGTTGCCCTGCATCGTTTTTCTTTATTATAAATTCCTTCATTTTGCCTTAATCTCCTCGGCAATTTTTTCCAGCTTTTTGAATCTGCGGCTGACTGCGGATCGTGAAAGCTCAGGCTTCATCATTTTGCCCAGCTCGTCAAGGGAGATATCGGGGTTTTCGAGTCTGAGCTTGCAAAGGGTTGCAAGGTCCTCCGTCATATCATCAGGTTGAATTTTAGACAAAACCTCTTCAATAAGTGCAACCTGCTTGAGTCCCGCCTCAATGGATCTGCTCATATTTGCAGACTCAAAATTTGAACGTCTGTTGATTTGGTTTTTTATGTTTTTCATAGCACGGGTTTGCATTACTGTTAAAAAAGCATTGTTTGCACCCATTGTGCCGATGAAATCCTCAACGGATTCGGCATCCTTGCTGTATACAACATAACTGTTATTGCGGATTATTTTTTTCGCCTTAAGACCTATATCGTCAATAATCTGCATCATATCATCGCACAGCTTGAGCTTGGTTATATTAAGCTCAATGTGGTAATCCTTTTCAGGGTCTGTAACACTGCCGCACACTAAAAAAGCACCTCGCAAAAATGCTCTTGAGCAACAGTCGTTGTTAGATTGCTCCAGGTTTGACAGGTTTACCCTCAGGGATAATTCCTTGCCTGTGTAACCAAAGTAGTTTAATATGGTAATTCTGTCCTCGCGCGAGGGTATTGTTACCTTGTATTTACCTGCTTTTGAGCATTCAAGCACGGGTGTAACACCTGTAAGATCGCGTATGCCGGCGCTGTAACGCTCTGCAACACTTTTGAACTCTGTCATCAGTGATATTTCAGCAAGGCTGAATGCACGTCCGTACAGCAACATGCCGAAAGCCTCCGCCTTGTAGCAACAGGCGGAGGGAATTAAGGCGGATAATTCGTTTTTTACTTCTGCAGAAAAAGACATAGTTTACCTCAGGACAATAACTTCCGGTTCGAGAGTAACGCCGGTATTTGTTTTAACTGTATCACGTACAAGGCTTATAAGGTTTAAAATATCTGTGGAGGTGGCGTTATCTTTGTTTATAACAATGCATGCGTGCTTTTCGCTGACCTGGGCACCGCCCACGGATTTACCCTTAAGGTTGCACTCCTGTATGAGCGCTCCTGCAAAATACCCTTCGGGACGTTTGAAGGTACTGCCTGCGCTGGGATACTCGAGTGGTTGTTTATCCTTTCGTCTGCCCAAAAAATCGTTCATACGCTCTTTGATGTTATCCTTGCTGTCCTTTTGGAGCTTAACCTTTCCCGAAAGAATAATACAACCGTTTTCCTTGTATACAGAGTGTCTGTATGAAAGGTCGGCTTTGTGGGCAGGAATGGTTTCAATTTTCATATCCGGTGTCAGATGCGTAATTTCCGTAAGAACATCCTTCATCTCACCGCCGTATGCACCTGCATTCATAAACACGGCACCACCGCAGGTGCCGGGTATACCAAAAGCAAACTCCAGACCGCTGAGTGAATTTTCCAAAGCAAAACGGCACAATGATACAAGGTTTGTGCCTGCGGAGAATACGAGAGTATCTTCCTCCTCCACAGAACATTCTGCCATATTGTCACCTATAATAATTACGGCTTTATCAATACCCTCATCGGGGACAAGCACATTTGTACCGTTACCAAGCACAACAAACGGAATATTAAGAGAGTTTGCCTTGTTGATTATATCTGTAAGCTGTTGTGTGCTGTCCGGTGAAAGTCTTACGCCACAGGGACCGCCTGTTTTAAAGGAGGTGTTAAGTGACATTTTTTCACTCAGGGCAGCTTCACAGCCAACGCTTATAGCGTAATCATATAATTCTTGATAATTGTGTGTGGTTTTCATATTTCCTATTATTCGTCAAGTAATGCTGCACCGATAATGCCGGCATCATTGCCCAAAAGTGCAGGGACAATCTGAGCCTGCTTGTCAGCATAAACGCTGTAACGCTCTGCTTTTACATTGTCACGGATGGGCTGGAGAATTTTTTCACCCTGACCGCTGATACCGCCACCAACGCAAACAACATCGGGCTGGAGAGCATTAACGATGTTTGCTATACCGATTGAAACATAGTAAAGGTATTTGTCAACAACTGCCTTTGCAACAGCATCACCCATATCGTAGGCTTCAAAAATGCTTCTGCCGTCAACTGCGTTAAGGTCGCCGTCACAGGTCTGCCACAAAAGACTGCCCTTGTTGCCCTGCATAGCCTCAACCGCTTGCGAAACAAGTGCGGTTGCGGATGCATATTTTTCCCAACAACCTTTTCTGCCGCAGTTACAGGGGATGCCATCAACATTTATAACTGTGTGACCTATTTCACCACCGCAGAAGTTACTGCCGCGGTAAACCTTACCGTCAAAAACGATACCGCTGCCAACACCTGTACCGAGTGTAACCGCAATAAATGATTTAACACCGTTACCGCAACCTGCAACAGCCTCGCCCAATGCGGCAGCATTTGCATCATTTTCAAGGTAAACAGGCTTTTTAAGTAATTCCTCAAGCATCTGCTTTGCAGGAACGTTTCTGAATTGAAGATTGTTTGAGAATTCGATTGCACCTGTTTCCTGGTTAACGGAACCGGGAGTACCTATACCAATTGATTTAACATCGGCATAATTGATACCTGCATTAACTACAGCCATATCAACAGCCTCTTTGATTGATTCAAATATTGCTTCGGCAGGACGGGGAGCACGGGTTTTCACCTTACCTCTGCCTATAATTTCGTTTTTTTCATTAATAACACCTGTGGCAATATTTGTACCGCCAAGGTCAACACCTACTCTATACATAAAAGTATCTCCTTTTTTTATTATAAAATTCAATTAATGCCAGGCATCAAGTTCTTTTGATTGGGTTTCAACCTCGCCCATACCCAACTGAGCCATAAGCTCTTTGGCGGCGTTGTAGCCCAGCTTCTTCTGTCTGTTGTTCATTGCTGCAATTTCGATGATTATTGCAAGGTTTCTGCCGGGCTTCACGGGCACTGTGGTTGTGGGTACTCTGATGCCGAGGATAGATATGTACTCATCTTCAATGCCAAGCCTGTCGTAAGCCTTGTTGCTGTCCCATTGCTCAAGCTGAATAACCATGTCGATTTTCTCTGTTAGCTTAACAGAGCCTATACCGAAAATATTACGTGCATTGACAATGCCTATGCCGCGTAATTCTATAAAGTGGCGGATGTTGTCGGGGGCAGTACCCACAAGAGTTTTGGATGAAACCTTGCGAATTTCCACAGCATCATCTGCAATAAGTCTGTGACCACGCTTGATAAGCTCAACGGCAGCCTCGCTTTTGCCGACACCGCTGTCACCCAAAATAAGAATACCCTCACCGTACACCTCAACCATAACACCGTGGCGTGTTATGCGCTCTGCAAGTTCTGTACTAAGGTATGATATGAGTGTTGCCATTATACCGGAGGTCGGCTCTGCAGTTTTTAGCAGGGGAACCCGGTATTTTTCCGCAAGCTCCAGCATAATGGGTGGAGCGTCAATGTTGCGTGTGAGTATGGCAACAGGCGGGGTTAAGCTGAAGAAAAGCTCCAACCTTTCCCGTTGTGTGTTTTCATCAAGCTCGCTGAGGTAACTCATCTCTGCAAGGCCTATAAATTCCACACGCTCTCTGTCGTAAAATTTTTCGTAGCCTGCAAACATAAGTCCGGGACGGTTAACATCCTGGGAGCGTATGACCAACTCGTTTTCAGGTTTGTCGGGCATATATATAACCTCAAAGGAATGTGCCTTTATAACCTTGCTGAGTTGGACGGAGTATTTTGAACCCAAAGGAACTCCTCCTTTTATTCATATAATTGTATACTCGTTTATTATAAAACAAAAAATATAATATTCCAATACCTTATTGAAATTTTTTTGATTTTTTGTTATAATAATCCGGTCATAAGGGCGTTGGAAATAAAAAACAAAAAATGTATTGACATTAAGAAATCTCCGTGGTATAATTCTCGTACCTCTCGTGGAGGGTTCTTTTTTTGTGCCCTGATTTTCTCACAGTCAGCAGTACGGGAAGAGGGCTTTCTTCGGAATGGGCGGGGATACGCTCTGCTCACCGTTGAGAGGGAGGCTAATCAAAAATTGGAGGTGCCGTTAGTGAGAGTAAAAATTACACTTTCCTGCACAGAATGTAAGCAGCGCAATTACAACACTATGAAGGAAAAGAAAAACAACCCTGACAGGTTGGAGATGAAAAAGTATTGCAGATTCTGCAAGAAACACACTCTCCACAAGGAAACAAAGTAAGGAGGTAGCACAATGGCTGACGAAAAGAAGAAAGCAGTCGCCAAAGCTGATACCTCAGAGACTGCTAAGTCCCCCAAGAAGGACAAAAAGCCTTCTAAATTTTCACCTAAGAACATAGGTAAGGGCATTGCGCGTTTCTTTAAGGATCTCAGAGGTGAGACCAAAAAGATTGTTTGGCCCGGCCGTAAAATGGTTATCAAGAGCACAGGTATTGTTCTTGCAGCAATCATTGTCATAGGTGCAGGCATTTGGCTTATTGACTATGCCGTTTCGGGTGCAGTTACAGCAATGAACAAAGCTGCCAATGAAACAACAACGGCTGCAACAGAGGTTGTTGGAGAAACAACTGAGGAAGCTGTTGAGGAAACCACTGAGGCTCCCGTTGAGGATACCACAGAGGCTACTACAGAAGCTGCCGCAGAGTCAACAACCGCCGCATAATCTGATTAAATCATATCAGTAATTACGGAGGTTTATTATGGCTGCAGAAGCAAGATGGTATATTATCCACACCTACTCAGGTTATGAGAATAAGGTTGCGGAGAATATCGGTAAATTCGTTGAAAACCGCAAGATGCACGACAAAATCCTGGGTGTATGTATCCCTGTTGAAAAGGTTGTTGAGGTTCGCGAGGACAAGACAGTCGAAGTAGAAAGGAAGATTTTCCCCAGCTACGTTGTTGTAAAGCTTGCAGTTGAGTACAGCGATAAAGAGGGCGAGGAAAACGTTCTCAAGGTGCCCGACGAAACATGGCATGCAATCCGTTATACCAGTGGTGTAACAGGATTTGTAGGTCCCGATGGCAGACCTGTTCCCCTTACTGCGGAGGAGGTTCGCAAATTGGGTCTTGAAGGTACAAACGATGACGGTGATGGTGCAGCAACAACCGTAACAGAGGTTTCTTACGAAGTAGGTGACCTTGTTACAATTACCGAAGGCCTTATGGAAGGTAACTCCGGCGTTGTTGAAACTATCGATACTAACAAAGGCGTTGTACGTGTTATTGTTTCATTTATGGGTAAAGAAGCGCCTGTTGAGCTTCCGCTCAATCAGGTAAAGAAAGCGATAGACTGATATCGCAAAGTAATTTGGTAATCAGCAGAAAACTGCTGTTATATGCGGTACAAAGTACCGCGTGTGGGAGGAATAAGGCGAGCTTCTTATTCCGCCATACCACGAATTTTGGAGGTGCAAAACATGGCTCAAAAGGTTGTAGGTTATATTAAACTACAGATTCCCGCCGGTAAAGCAACCCCGGCACCACCCGTTGGTCC